>NZ_JBSGZV010000032.1:74025-108159 GCF_053611185.1 Streptomyces sp. NPDC054834
CCGGGCCCTATTCTCCCCGCTGGACTCACCGCCGGTCACAGGGTTGGCCCGGCGAGGCGCCCGCGGCCTCCAGACCGGCCGGCACCCCCACCGCCGACGTCCGCGTCGGCCTGAGCACGAGCACGGCCGGCAGCGCACGCAACCGCGCTCCGCCCACCGGGACGGACGTACCGTCGGGACGGAGTACCTGGGTGGTGCCGAGAACGCGATACCGCACGGGCCCTATTCTCCCCGCTGGACTCACCGCCGGTCACAGGGTTGGCCCGGCGAGGCGCCCGCGGCCTCCAGACCGGCCGGCACCCCCACCGCCGGCGTCCGCGTCGGCCTGAGCGCGAGCACGGCCGGCAGCGCGCGCAACCGCGCTCCGCCCACCGGGACGGACGTACCGTCGGGACGGAGTACCTGGGTGGTGCCGAGAACGCGATACCGCACGGGCCCTATTCTCCCCGCTGGACTCACCGCCGGTCACGGGGTTGGCCCGGCGGGGCGCCGAGGACGTTCGAGGCGGCGGGCATACCGTCCGTAACGGACGACCGTCGGCGGTGTCCCGTCCCGTGGACGGCTTCCGGGGGGTCGGGAACGTCGAGGGTGACGAGGACGCCGTCCGTGTCCTGCCTGCGCCGGGGTCCCGGGCCGTCGGCGGGTTCGCGGCGGGTGAACCACTTCGGGCAGCTGTCGACCGGTTCGAGCGTCCGCCGGCCGGGCACCGGTGTGAAGGTGCGCGAGCCCGGGCCGGTCTCCGCGTACTCCTGGTGGACGAGGTGGATGGCGCGGACGCGGCCCGTGGCCGTGGGCCACCCGTCGCTGTGGTACTCGACCCGCAGCAGCCCCTCGTACTCCTCCTCGTCCCAGCCCCATGCCCGCATGTCGTCGGATTCCATGGGCACCACCGGCCACGCCACCTCGTCCCCGACCGAGAACGTCCTGCCGCAGCACTCCATCTGCCAGCCCTCGTACAGCGCTCGCCTCAGAACCATTCCCCCACCTTCCTAGGAACCGGCACCCGTCCGCGAGACGTTTTCCCCTTACGCCCGGTACGGTCGGGCTCGCCGACCGCCTCGGCTCCAGCCTCGACCCACAGGAGTCCGCCGCATGACCACCGCCACCACCCGCCACAGCGAGCGGCGGATCAGTCCCGTGTTCGTCGGGATCCTGGCCGTCACCGCGGTCACGGGATGGGCCACCTGGACGGGGTTCGCCGACCAGCCGGGCGTCGCCGTGTTCCTGTTCGTGACGGCCGCCTGGATCGTCTCCCTGTGCCTGCACGAGTACGCGCACGCGCGCACGGCCCTGCACAGCGGTGACGTCTCGGTCGGCGCGAAGGGCTACCTCACGCTGAACCCGCTGAAGTACACGCACGCCCTGCTCAGCATCGTGCTGCCCGTGGTGTTCGTGATGATGGGCGGGATCGGGCTCCCGGGCGGCGCGGTGTTCATCGAGCGCGGCCGGATCCGGGGGCGCTGGCGGCACAGCCTGATATCGGCGGCCGGCCCGCTGACCAACGTGCTGTTCGCGGCGGTGTGCACGGCCCCGTTCTGGCTGAACGCGCTGGACGGGGTGCCCCTCGAGTTCCGCTTCGCCCTCGCCTTCCTCGGGCTGCTCCAGGTGACGGCCGCGGTCCTGAACTTCCTGCCGGTCCCCGGTCTGGACGGCTACGGCGTGATCGAGCCCTGGCTGTCGGACGGCGTCAAGCGGCAGGTGGAGCCGTTCGCGCCGTTCGGACTGCTGTTCGTGTTCGCGCTGCTGTGGCTGCCGTCGGTCAACCACGTCTTCTTCGACCTGGTCGACGCGATCCTGCGGGGGCTCGGGGTGAGCGAGTTCGACACCGCCTACGGCTGGAGCCTCTACCGCTTCTGGGAGTAGCCGGCCCGGCCCCGCCGCAGGTAGTACCAGGTCATGTTGGACGACAGACCGGCGAGCAGCACCCAGACGACCCCCACCAGCCAGCTGCCCTGGACGAAGGAGACGACGGCCGCGGCCACGGCGAGGAGGCACACGACGAGGGTGTAGAGGGCGAGGCGGGGCATTTCGGGGGGCTCCTGTCGGGGGACACTGCTTCGGCGACCAGTGTCCCCCATCCGGTCAGACGTCCGTGATGCGGAGCCCCGCGTGCGCCTTGTACCGGCGGTTGACGGAGATCAGGTTCGCGACCAGGGACTCCACCTGGTGGGCGTTGCGCAGCCGCCCGGCGAAGATCCCGCGCATCCCGGGGATGCGCCCGGCCAGCGCCTGGACGGTCTCCACGTCGGCCCGCTCCTCGCCCAGCACCATCACATCGGTGTCGATCTCGTCGATCGCGGGGTCCTGGAGGAGCACCGCCGAGAGGTGGTGGAAGGCGGCGGCCACCCGGGAGTCCGGCAGCAGCGCGGCGGCCTGCTCGGCGGCGCTGCCCTCCTCCGGCTTCAGCGCGTAGGCGCCCTTCTTGTCGAAGCCGAGCGGGTTGACGCAGTCCACGACCAGCTTCCCGGCCAGTTCCTCACGCAGGGACTCCAGGGTCTTCCCATGCCCCTCCCAGGGCACCGCGACGATCACGATGTCGCTGCGCCGCGCGGTCTCGGCGTTGTCGGCGCCCTCGACGCCGTGCCCGAGTTCCTCGGCGGCGGCCTGCGCGCGCTCGGCGGCCCGCGAGCCGATGATCACCTTCTGGCCGGCCCTGGCGAGCCGGTAGGCGAGGCCCTTGCCCTGCGGACCGGTGCCGCCGAGCACGCCGACGACCAGTCCGGAGACGTCGGGCAGGTCCCAGGGGTCCTTGGCGGGGGCCTTCTGTGCGCTGTCGCTAGAGGTCATGCGCCGACTCTACGTCCGTCGCCCGGGCCCCACCGGCTCAGGTGGTCACCGTCACGGGCACCCGCCGGAACACGATCCGTTCATAGGCGCCGAAGTCGCCGGTCTCGTAGAGGAGTCCGACCGTGCGGGCGTCGATCCGCACCAGGTCGGAGTAGGCGGCGGGCAGACCGTCGACCGTGTGGACGGGCCGCCAGGTACGGCCGGCGTCCGTGGAGGCGCGGACGGTCATCAGGGCCCGGCCGCCGGGGAAGGCGGGGCCGGAGAAGAGCAGCACGTCGGGGTCGCTGAGCTGGAGCACGCTGCCCTGGCAGACGGGGCCGTCCAGTCCGGCCTGCGGACGGAAGGGGGTGCGCAGGGTCCTCCCGCCGTCCTCGGAGTGGGCGTCGGCTCGGTTGCCCGGGGACGGCGAGTCGTTGCGGGTGTTGAAGTAGACGCGCCCGTCGGGGAGTTCGGCGGCGGTGGTCTCGTTCACATTGACGTAGCCGTTCGTGTTCTCGTCGACGTACCCGAGGTACCAGTTCTCGCCCCGGTCGTCGCTGAGCAGGCCGTGGCCGCTGTTGTACTTGGCCTCCGTGCCGGTGTCGGAGCCGGTGGGCGGCAGCGTGTGGTTGCCGGGGACGACGACCCGGCCGGAGCTCAGCTGGATCGCGTGACCGGGGGTGGTGGCGTACCAGCGCCAGCCCGTCTTCTTCACCTGCCTGGTGATCTCCCGGGGCGCCGACCAGGTGGCGCCCTCGTCGTCGCTGTGCTGCACCCACACCCGGCGGCCGGCGGCGTCCTTGACCTTGCCGCGCAGCAGGGCGTCCTCGGAGGCGGTGGCCGCGGAACGGACGTGGACGAGCAGGACCCGGCCGGTGTCGAGGACGACGGGGGCGGGGTTGCCGGCCAGGTCGTCGCCGTTGTCGGCGACCACCTGGAGCGGACCCCAGGTGCGGCCGCCGTCCGCCGACCGTTTCAGCACGATCCGGATGTGCCCGTAGTCCCGCGCGGAGTCGACCCGCCCCTCGCAGAAGGCGAGCAGTCTCCCGGACCGGGTGGCCACCACCGCCGGGATCCGGTAACTGGCGTGACCCTCGCGGCCCGCGCGGAAGGGGACGGTGGCGTCGGTCATAGGGGCGGCTCCTCGGGCGGACGCGGACCTGTGCGGACCTGTGCTGACCGGACACTGTCCCCGAATTGAGCGAATTCGGAGTGAACTCCGCGTCACGAGTGACCGTTTGCGGCACCATGCGGTCGTATGGACGCCGTACGGGTCGCGCTGCTGCGTGAAGTGCTCGCCGGGACCGAGTGGCTGGGCGCCACCCGGCGGTTCGCGGGCGTACTGCGCGGGTCCGTGGTGACGCACGGCGGCGGGCTGCTGCTGGTGGGCACCCCGGAGTACGAGCCCTGGCACCTGGCGGCCCACCTGGTGGACGAGGCCGCCTGGTCGGGCACGCCCGAGTTGGCCCCGACCCTCGTACGACACGAGGCGCGCCCCTCGGACCCGGCGCACCTGGCCGTCGGCCCCGGCCGGCTCGAGGCGGCCCGGCGCGGCGAGACCCTGCTCGTCGTGGCCCCGGCCGAGCCCGCCCCCCTGCTAGAGCGGGTGCACGACGCCCGTCGGGCCGGGGTGACGGTGCTGGCCCTGGGCGCCGGCGGGGGCGAGCTGGAATCCATGGCCCACGAGACCCTGGCCGTACCGGACGGCGCCGAGCTGGACCTGGACAGCGTCCAGCACCTGGTCAGCGCGGCGGCCGGCGAGAACGCCGGCTCCCCGAGAACCCGACGCCGCTTCCGGGACCGCTTGGCCCGGCTGACGGAAATGCTGACGGCACCGCCGCCTGCCCCTTGGTGAGTGTCCCGGGCGAAAAGCGGTTGCCGCGCCCCTGCCCCCGTCCGACGATGACCCCTCGTGACCGACGCCTCCGACACACCCCCCACCGGCAAAGGCCCCGCGGGGATCCGCGCCCTGCTGCCGGATCTCGCACCCTGGCGGGCCTCCGCCGACTTCCGCAAGCTCTGGATGTCCGGGCTGATCAGCAACTTCGGCAGCTTCCTCACCTTCGTGGCGCTGCCCGTGCAGCTGAAGGACCTCACCGGGTCGGCGGCGGCGGTGGGTGCGATCGGCGCGGTCGAACTGGTGCCGCTGGTGGTGTTCGGGCTGTACGGCGGTGCGCTCGCGGACGCGCTGGACAAGCGTCGGCTGATCGTGTGGACGGAGGCGGGACAGGGCCTGCTGAGCGCCGTACTGCTGCTCAACGCCCTGCTGCCGCACTCCGCCGTCTGGCCGCTCTACCTGGTGGCCGCCCTGTCCTCCGCCCTGGTCTCCGTCCAGCGGCCCGCCCTGGACTCGCTGTGGCCGCGGATCGTCGCCCACGACGAGATGCCGGCCGCGGCCTCGCTCAACTCCCTGCGCTGGACGGTCGGCGGCGTGGCGGGACCGGCCGTGGCGGGCGTGGTCGTGGCGTACGCGGGACTCGGCTGGGCGTACGCGGCGGATCTGGCGACGTTCGTGGTCTCACTGGCGTACGTCGTCCGCATCGCTCCGTCCCCCGCATCCCTCCCCCACTCTCGACTTCGCTCGAGCGGGGGGACCCCCATGGCCGCGAAGCCGTCCCTGCGGTCCGTCGCCGAAGGCGCCCGGTACGCCTGGAGCCGCAAGGAGTTGCTCGGCACGTACGTCGTCGACCTGGCCGCGATGTTCCTCGCGATGCCGCTCGCGGTCCTGCCCTTCCTCGCCGACGAGTTGCACGCTCAGTGGTCGCTGGGGCTGATGTACGCCACCGTCCCGGCGGGGGCCCTGCTGGTGAGTCTGACCAGCGGCTGGACCTCGCGGATCCACCGGCACGGGCTGATGGTGGTGCTGTCGGCCGCGCTGTGGGGCCTTGCCGTGGCCGCCGCGGGCGCCTCGGGGAACGTCTGGCCGGCGCTGTTGTTCCTCACCCTCGGCGGCGGCTTCGACATGGTCAGCGGCATCTTCCGGGCCGCCATGTGGAACCAGACGATCCCGGACGAGCTGCGCGGGCGGCTCGCCGGGATCGAACTGCTGTCGTACTCGGTCGGGCCGCAGCTCGGTCAGGTCCGGGCGGGCGGCTTCGCCGCGTGGGCGGGGGTGCGCACCTCCGTCTGGTCCGGCGGGCTGGCGTGCGCGGGCGCGGTCGGGCTGCTCGCGCTCTGCCTGCCGGGGCTGATGACGTACGACGCCCGGACCAACGAGCACGCGGTGCGTATGCGCGAGCGTCGGGCCGCCGGGGCACCCGCGTCGGTGCGGAACTGATCAGTCCTCACGGGTACTCCGCCCGCCGGGGCGCCGTGCGGGCGCGGGCGCCTCGGCACTCCCGCCACGCGCCCGCCTGTCAGTCCTCGTCCGTCTTCCCGCCCGCCGGCGCGTCGTGCCAGCGCGGGTCGTTCTCCCACTGGAGGTTTCGCTCGCGGGCGCTCTCCATCGCGTGTTCGGCCTCGGCGCGGGTGGTGTACGGGCCGAAGCGGTCCTTGGCCGGGCACTCCGGGCCCTCCTCGACCTTCTTGTGGTGCAGGCAGTAGTACCACTCGCCGGGCTTCCCAGCCGTCCGCTTCTTGAACAGGGCCATGACCAGCTCCTCTCGCCACCCACATGTTCCCCCACGCCCGCTGGTTAGACTCGCTGGCATGTCTGGCCAGTCGCTGCTCGTCCCAGGGGAGCTGTCCCCCACCCGTTCGGTCCCCGGCAACATCCGCCGGCCCGAGTACGTCGGCAAGCCCGCGCCGACGCCGTACACCGGGCCGGAGGTGCAGACGCCCGAGACCATCGAGGCGATGCGGCGCGCCGGGCGCATCGCCGCGCGGGCCATGGAGGAGGCCGCCAAGCTCATCGCGCCGGGCGTGACCACGGACCAGCTGGACAAGGTCGCCCACGAGTACATGTGCGACTACGGCGCCTACCCGTCGACGCTCGGCTACCGCGGCTTCCCCAAGTCGCTGTGCACCAGCGTCAACGAGGTCATCTGCCACGGCATCCCGGACTCGACGGTGCTCAGGGACGGCGACATCGTCAACCTGGACGTGACGGCGTACATCGGCGGGGTGCACGGCGACAACAACGCCACCTATCTGGTGGGTGACGTCGACGAGGAGTCACGGCTGCTGGTCGAGCGGACCCGGGAGTCCCTCGACCGGGCGATCAAGGCGGTCAAGCCGGGCCGGCAGATCAATGTCATCGGCCGGGTCATCGAGTCCTACGCCAAGCGCTTCGGATACGGGGTGGTCCGGGACTTCACCGGGCACGGCATCAACTCGTCGTTCCACTCCGGGCTGATCATCCCGCACTACGACAGCCCGCAGGCCACGACGGTCATGCAGCCGGGGATGACCTTCACGATCGAGCCGATGCTGACGCTGGGCACGCACGAGTACGACATGTGGGACGACGGCTGGACCGTGGTGACCAAGGACCGCAAGCGGACGGCCCAGTTCGAGCACACGCTGGTGGTGACCGAGACGGGGACGGAGATCCTCACGCTGCCCTAGGGCCCCCTAGTAGGGCCGCTCGGGCTGGCGCTCCAGGAACACGCGGCCGCCGACCTCCACCCAGCCGCCGGGCTGCGGGGCCGTGAGGATCTGGGATCCGGAGCCCTGGGTGATGTTGAGGGCGCGGCCCAGCCGCTCCGTGAGCAGCAGTGCCGCCGCGCCCGTCGCCTCGTCCTCCTCGATGCCATCGTCCCGGCCGGGGAAGGCGCGGGCGCGGATCCGGCCGGCGGCCTCGTCCTCCCACGCCCAGGCGTAGATCCACTCGCCCTTCGGCGGCACGGGCAGTGCCTCGACCTCGGCGGCGGTCGCGTACTGGCGCAGGGTGCGCGGCGGCGCCCACTCGGCACGGGCCTCGATCCAGCTGAACTCGCCGTCCAGGCGGACGCCGACGACTCCGGCCGGGGTGACCAGTTCGGGCACGTCCAGCAGCCAGCCCACGCCGACGCAGGGGTGACCGGCGAAGGGCAGGCGCAGGGTGGGCGTGTAGATGTCGATGACCCCGCGCTCGGGGTCGTCCACGAACACCGTCTCGCTGAAGCCGAGCTTCGCGGCGAACGCCTGCCGGTCGTCCGGGTCAGGGACCCGTGAGCCGTTGCGGACGACGCCGAGCTCGTTGCCGTATCCGCCGTTGGCCGCGCAGAAGACGCGCAGCACGTCGTAGTCAGTCACCAGGGAATTGAAACATCACGGCGGCGGCCAGGGCGTCCCAGGCGGGGGCGCCGCCGGGGAGCGGCCAGGAGCGCGTGCGGGCACTCTCGTACGGCAGGCCGGCGAGCGCGTCGTCGAGACCCTGAGCACGCGCCGCCGGTGCTGCTCCGTGGCCGACCGCTCCAGCAGCCGGGCCGTCAGCCACTCATGCTCGGCGAGCCGGCCCTCCGGCTCCCACCGCCACTCCTCCTCGTCCATGACCCGGTTCAGCACCACGCACTTCGGGTCCGTCCCCTCGGCCAGTGCCGCCACCGCCCGGTCGTGGCAGTCCAGCAGCAGCCAGCCGGCCAGCGCCGTGACCCACCACAGGAGGACGGGCGCCAGGGTCCCGTCGCGCGCGTACTTGCGGTGGGCCTTCACCCGGGGCGCGTCCGGCGGTGAGAGCGGCCGCAGCGGTACGACGCCCTCCCAGCCGCCCGCGCACCAGTCGAGGCAGCGGTCCGGCCACGCGCGCATGAAGTCGCCGGTCCACACGTACGGCGGGAAGACCTGCCGTTCGGCAAGCTTCCAGCGCGCGTCGTGCAGCGGGCCGTCCGACGATTCCTCCAGCCATCGGGCGCACCGGTGGGCCCAGTTGACGTCCGACCGCATCAGGGCCGAGCGCACGGACGGCAGGGGCGAGCGGTAACCGTCGAGGTGACGGAGGAAGACGCCCGGTCGCTCGCGGACGTCCGATCAGCGGCCCGTACGTCGAGTCCTCCCTGCGCGCCCTCTTCATGTGGTCGGTCTCGAGGACACGCGATCACTTGACCACCTCTTTGCCGATCCATGGGATCGACTTTGAGCCGTCGATATCAAGCCGTGTCTGTGATCTTTCTGTGGGCGCTGAATCAGGGGCCGGGTGGGTAGGACTGAGGTAAGCCTCAGGTAAGTTAGGCCAGCCTCACCACACCATTCCGCTTGGAGCCTGCATGCGAGCCGTCCGACTCACCGTCACCGCCGCCGCGACCGCGGCCGCTCTGACCGCCCTCTCGGCCTGCACGGCGAAGAGCGACGCCAAGGGTGCCGACGCCATCCAGGTGACCGCCGCCGACTCCAAGTGCGACACCTCCGCCAAGTCCGTTCCGGCCGGCCAGGTCACGCTGCGGATCGAGAACAAGGGCAGCAAGGCCACCGAGGTCGAGATCGTCCTCCCGGACGGCCGGATCATCTCCGAGAAGGAGAACGTCGGCCCCGGCACCAAGTACACCCTCACCGCAGAGGTGAAGGCCGGTTCGTACGAGATCGCCTGCCGCCCGGGCATGAAGGGCCACGGCGTCCGGCAGAAGCTCACCGTCACCGGCGGCTCCACCGCCAAGCGGAACCCGCAGCTGGACAAGGCGGTCGCCGACTACCGCGACTACGCCCAGGACCAGGCCGACCAGACGCTGCCGCTGGTGGAGACCTTCGTGAAGGCGGTCAAGGACGGCGACCTCGAGGCCGCCAAGAAGGCCTACGCCCCCTCCCGCCTCGGCTGGGAGCGCACCGAGCCGGTCGCCGAGTCCTTCGGCGACATCGACCCCAAGGTCGACATCCGCAAGGGCGACCTGGAGTCCGGCCAGAAGTGGACCGGCTGGCACCGCCTGGAGAAGGCCCTCTGGGCGGACAAGAAGATCGGCGCCGAGGAGAAGACCCTCGCCGACCAGCTGGCGTCCGACCTGAAGGACTGGCAGAAGCGGGTCGGCAAGGCCGAGATCACCCCGACCTCCATGGCCAACGGAGCCAAGGAGCTGCTGGACGAGGTCGCCACCGGCAAGGTGACCGGCGAGGAGGAGGCCTACTCGCACACCGACCTGGTCGACTTCAAGGGCAACGTCGAGGGCGCGCAGAAGGCGTACGAGCTGCTCAAGCCGGTCGCGCAGAAGAACGACCCGGCGCTCAGCAAGGAGCTGGACAAGCAGTTCACCGCGCTGGACGCCCTGCTCGACAAGTACCGCTCGGACAAGACCTCGTACGACTTCGTCTCCTACGACAAGGTCACCGACGACCAGCAGAAGGAACTGTCGGACGCGGTCAACGCCCTCGCGGAGCCGCTGTCCAAGCTCGCCGCGGCCGTTGTGAAGTAAGGGGGACGACGATGACGGACACCCAGGGAACCAGCCCGTCCCGCCGCGCCCTGATCGGCTGGGGCGGCGCCGGCCTCGCGCTCGGGGCCGCCGCGGCCGGCGGTGCGGTGGCGATGGCGAAGACCGGCGACGACGTGGACCCGGCCGCGGCCGAGGCGGGCGCGGCGGTGGAGTTCCACGGCGCTCACCAGGCCGGCATCGCCACGCCGGTGCAGGACCGGCTGCACTTCGCCGCGTTCGACGTGAAGACCGACGACCGCGCCGAGTTCGTGCAGATGCTGAAGGACTGGACGGCCGCCGCGCGCCGGATGACGGCCGGCAAGGCGGTCGGCGAGGGCGCGTACGGCGGGCTCGCCGAGGCTCCGCCGGACGACACCGGTGAGGCGCTGGGGCTGAAGCCCTCGCGGCTGACGCTGACGATCGGGTTCGGACCGTCGTTCTTCGGGAAGTTCGGGCTGGCGGACAAGCGCCCGGCGGCGCTGGTCGACCTGCCCGCCTTCCCGGGTGACAACCTCGACAAGTCCCGCACCGGCGGCGACCTGTGCGTCCAGGCCTGCGCGGACGATCCGCAGGTCGCCGTGCACGCGATCCGCAACCTGGCCCGGATCGGCTTCGGGAAGGTCGCCATCCGCTGGTCGCAGCTCGGCTTCGGCAAGACCTCCTCGACCACGCCGGACGCCCAGACGCCCCGCAACCTCATGGGGTTCAAGGACGGCACCCGCAACATCGCGGGCACGGAGACGGACCGGCTGAAGAAGTTCGTGTGGGTCGGGGACGGTGACGACGACGGCTCGGCCTGGATGACCGGGGGGTCGTACCTCGTCGCCCGGCGGATCCGGATGAACATCGAGACCTGGGACCGCACCTCGCTCCAGGAGCAGGAGGACGTCTTCGGCCGCGACAAGGGCGAGGGCGCCCCGGTCGGCAAGGCCAAGGAGCACGACAAACCGTTCCTGAAGGCGATGAAGCCGGACGCGCACGTACGCCTGGCGCACCCCGACTCCAACCACGGGATCACCATCCTGCGCCGGGGCTACTCCTTCACCGACGGCACCGACGGCCTCGGCCGCCTGGACGCGGGCCTGTTCTTCCTGGCCTACCAGCGTGACGTGCGCAAGGGGTTCATCCCGTTGCAGCGGCAGCTGTCGGCGAAGGACGCGCTCAACGAGTACATCCAGCACGTGGGTTCGGCGGTCTTCGCCGTCCCGCCCGGCGTCCGGGACTCCGGCGACTGGTGGGGCAAGACGCTGTTCTCCGAGGAGGCGTAGCCGTGTTCTCCAACTACCTGATCGGTCTGCGCGAGGGCCTGGAAGCCAGCCTCGTCGTCTGCATCCTGATCGCCTACCTGGTCAAGACCGGCCGCAGGGACGCCCTGAAGCCGATCTGGGTCGGCATCGGCATCGCCGTCGCCATCGCGATGGGCTTCGGCTGCGTCCTCGAATTCGGCTCCCAGGAACTGACGTTCAAGGCGCAGGAGGCGCTTGGCGGTTCGCTGTCGGTCGTCGCGGTGGGCCTGGTGACCTGGATGGTGTTCTGGATGCGGCGCACCGCCCGGCATCTGAAGTCGGAGCTGCACGGCAGGCTGGACGCGGCCCTGGCGATGGGCACGGGCGCGCTGGTGGCGACGGCGTTCCTGGCCGTGGGCCGGGAGGGCCTGGAGACCGCCCTGTTCGTGTGGGCGTCGGTGCACGCGGCGTCCGACGGCACCCCGCGTCCGCTGGTCGGCGTGGCGCTGGGCCTGGCGACGGCGGTCCTTCTCGGCTGGCTGTTCTACCGCGGTGCCCTGAAGATCAACCTCGCCAGGTTCTTCACCTGGACCGGCGGGATGCTGGTCGTGGTCGCGGCCGGCGTGCTGGCGTACGGCTTCCACGATCTCCAGGAGGCCGACATCATCCCGGGGCTGACGAACCTGGCCTTCGACATCAGCGGCACGATCCCGCCGGACAGCTGGTACGGCACGCTGCTGAAGGGCGTGTTGAACTTCCAGCCCGACCCGACCGTGATCCAGGTCACGGTGTGGCTGCTGTACCTGATCCCGACGCTCGCGCTGTTCCTGTCCCCGGTAGGGTTCGCCTCCGGGAAGGGGAAGGTGAACGCACCTGATGACCAGGGATCGCAGCCCTCGCAGGCTCCGCAGGCGTGACCGGAACGCACTCATAGCCACCTCGCTGACCGCTTTGTCGCTGACGGCGAGCGGATGTGTGGTGGTGCACGGGGAGCGCGAGGTGCTCCCGGCGGCCACCCGCGCCGAGGCCGCGAAGGCGTTGCGGCAGTTCACGGACGCGTACAACAACGCCGACAAGGCGTACGACCGTTCCCTGGACGCGGATCACGTCACCGGCGCCTTCGGCGACATCGACGGGGCCCGGCTGAAGGCCGGGCACGCGAACAGCCCGGGCGGCAACACCGGTCACACCCCGCTGAAGCTGTCGGACGCGAAGTACACCATCGTCAAGAAGGCCGGCTGGCCGCGCTGGTTCGTGGTGGACGCCGCCGCCAACAAGGGCGGTGCCGCGCGCTGGTTGTTCGTCTTCACCCGCGACGATCTCGCCGAGCCGTGGCAGGCGGCGTACGTGACGCTGGTGGCCCCCGGCAACGTGCCCGAGTTCAAGAAGGACAAGGACGGCTGGGGCGAGGCCGTCCCCGCGGCCTCCGCCTCACTGGCCGTCGAGCCGCAGCAGCTCAGCCAGGCGTACGCGACGTACCTCAGGAGCGGCGGGAACGTCTTCGCGGACGGCGCGCACACCAGCGGGTGGCGCAAGGACCGCGCGAAGGGCGCCAAGAAGCCGGGTCTGGTCACGCAGTACATCGACGAGCCGCTGACGAAGGGCGACTACGCGCCACTGGCGCTGCGCACCGCGGACGGCGGGGCGCTGGTGTTCTTCACCACGCACCACTACGAGAAGCAGACCGCCGCCGCCGGCACCTCCGTGCCCACCCCCGGCGACGACGTGAAGGCCCTGACCAAGGGCGAGATCAAGCAGTCGCTGACGCTGGAGCTCGTCTCCAACGAGGTCGCCCTGGACCCGAAGGCGGGCGGCAAGGTGTCGGTACTGGGCCGGATCCAGGGGCTGACGGGGGCTGAGGGCGGCTAGGAGCCCTCACCCGGTGGCCTGCCGGCCGGGGGGTCAGTGCCGCAGGGGCCAGGCCGCCGCCGCGTGGCCGGGTTCGTCACCGGCGTAGCGGGCGCAGGCGTCGGTGAGGACCTCCAGCAGGCTCAGCGGGTCCGGCAGCGGATGCTCCGGGCCGCGTACCCAGCGCACGGCCTGGCCGTCGCCCGGCAGCCGGGCCGGCGGGACCAGCACGTACGAGCCCCGGCAGTGCCAGCGCAGGCCCGGGTGCTCGTCCATGGTCTCGGGGTGGCAGTCCAGCTCGCAGGGCCACCACTCGTCCTCGTCCTCGGGCGTGCCCCGGGTGAGGGTGAAGAACAGCATGCGGCCGTCGTCGCTCTCGGCGACCGGGCCGACCTCGACACCGGAGCCGAGCAGCCTGTCGAGCGCCTCCCGGCCGGCCTCCAGGGGGACGTCGAGGACGTCGTGCACCATGCCGGTGGCGGTGACGAAGTTGGCCTGCGGCTGGTGCCGGGCCCAGCGTTCGATCTGGGCGCGGTCGGCGGTGGACTGCGTCTGCCAGGCGAACGACACCGGGTGCCGGGCGGGGGTGGGGCAGCCGACGCGGTCGCAGGAGCAGCGGTAGCCGGGCGCGGGGTACGCGGCGGGCGCGAGCGGAAGTCCCGCTCCGGCGGCGGCCAGCAACAGGGTCTCACGGCCGCCGTCGTCGGCGGCCTGCTTCGGGCGGCGTCCGCGCAGCCACTGGGAGATTCTGCCCTGCCGGCCGGACCGGCTGTCGAACTCCGCGCTCATCTATCGCCTCGCCTCGCCTGTCGTGCGGTCAACATGCCCTATGGTCGCACCGTCCCGCGCTCCGGGAGGCCGGAGCCGACATCCGGGGTGAGTGAGACAAGACATACCGCGCACCCGGATCGGGGGTGAACAGCGCATTTCCGGGCGCGGTTTCCCGGATACGGCCCCGGCTCAGCGCGGGGCGAGGCCGTACAGCGCGTAGTCGACGAGGGTGTCGGTGTACTCGTAGGAGATCGGGCCCGTGTACTGGAGCCAGCGCTGGGCGAGAGGGGAGATGAAGAACTCGAGGGCGATGCGCGGGTCGATCTCGGGGCGGACCTGGCCGGCGTCCTGGGCGGAGCGCAGGCGGTCGACGTACAACTCGAGGGACGGTTCCATGAGCTTGGCCATGAATTCGCGGCCGACCTGTTCATTGACCACGCCCTCGGCGGCCAGGGCCCGGGAGGGCGCCTCGAACCGGGGATCCGTCAACTGGTCGACGGTGGCCCGCAACACGGCCTTGATGTCGGCGGCGATGTCACCGGTGTCCGGGATGGCGTACGGCTCCTGCTCCGACGTCCCCGCGTCCCGCGCCGCCTGTTCGCTGAGGTCCAGGAAGGCCTCCAGCAGGACCTCCGCCTTCGAGGACCACCACCGGTAGATGGTCTGCTTGCCGACCCCGGCGCGGGCGGCGATTCCCTCGATCGTGGTCTTCGGGTAGCCGATCTCTCCGACGAGTTCGAGGGCGGCGGCGTAGATGGCGCGGCGGGACCTCTCGCTGCGGCGGGTGGTGTCGGGGCTGGGCTGGGCGGGCTTCTGGGCGGCCATGGGCTCGAATCTATCAGGTTGACAAGACGGATCGTCTCGCCGTAGTGGGCCTCGGCGGCTGCCCGGGCTGCCGCGTGGTTGGGGGCCCGGCTCAGCTCTCCGCGGGTGGCCAGGCATCGCCCCAGTCCGCGTCCCGGGCCGCCTTGTACAGGTCGCCGTGGCGTTTGGTGACCGTCGTCCGGTGCAGTTGCTCGTCCGTCTCGCACAGGTCGAGGAGGACCTGGCCCTTGCGGATCTGCGGGCGCCGGACCACCCGGGCGGGCGCGGGGGTGACGGGCAGGCGGGTGGCGGCGACGTAGCTGAACTTCTCGTCCTCGTACGCCAGGGAGCCGCCCTTGACCTGGCGGTGGAGGGAGGAGCGGCTGACCCGCGCGGAGAAGTGGCACCAGTCGGTGCCGGGGGCGATGGGGCAGGCGGCGCTGTGCGGGCAGGGCGCGGCGACGTGGAAGCCGGCCTGGATGAGGCGGTCGCGGGCCTCGATGACGCGGGCGTAGCCGGCGGGGGTGCCGGCCTCGACGATCACGACGGCCCGGGCGGCCCGGGCGGCGGCGTCGACGAGCGCCGCGCGGTCGGCCTCGGTCAGTTCGTTGAGGACGTAGGAGACGGTGACGAGGTCGACCGGGTCGAGGGCGAGGGCCGCGCCGATCCGGGCCCGCTGCCAGCGGGTGTCCCTGAGGGCCGGGTGGGCGGCGGCGATCTCCTTTCCGAGCGCCAGCGCGGGCTCGGACCAGTCCAGTACGGTCACCGGCCGCGTCCCGTCCCAGGTGGCGCTGACCGCCCAGGTCGCCGCGCCGGTCCCGCCGCCGACGTCGGCATGGCTGCCCGGCACCCACCCGGGCACGGCGTCCGCGAACGCCGCCAGCGCCGAACGGACCGCCTCGAAGGTGGCCGGCATCCGGTAGGCGGCGTACGCGGCGACGTCCGCGCGGTCCCGGAGGATCGGCGCGTGGGTCGGGGTGTCCCCCCGGTAGTTGGCGATCAGCCGTTCCACGGCCCCGGCGGCCTGCGAGGGCGGTAGCCCGTCGAGCAGTCCGGTGAGGGTCGCGCGGAGGGTGTCGGCTGCGGAGGCGGGGGCGTTCACACGCCGATTCTCTCAGGCTCTCAGGCCCCCTGGACCGCCCGGGCCATCCTCGTCGCCGCCGCTGCCCTGGGCCCGCTGTCCGGTGGCCGCCGGCGGGGATGCACGGTGTTGGCCAGCAGCACCAGGAACGTGTCCGTGGCCGGGTCCAGCACCAGGGACGTCCCCGTGAAGCCGGTGTGGCCCGCCGCTCCCCCGCCCGCCAGCTCTCCCATGAACCACGGCTGGTCCACGGCGAAGCCCAGGCCGGGCGGGGTCAGCAGCAGTTCCACCAAGTCGGGGCCGAGGATGCGCGCGGGACCGTACGCGCCGCCCGCGAGAAGGGTGCGGCAGAAGACCGCGAGGTCCCGGCCCGTGCCGAACAGGCCCGCGTGGCCGGCCACCCCGCCCAGCGCCCAGGCGTTCTCGTCGTGGACCACGCCCCGCAGCATCCCCCGGTCCGCCTTGGCCCACGGCCGCCGCTGGTCCTCGGTGGC
Source organism: Streptomyces sp. NPDC054834 (assembly GCF_053611185.1). Classification (NCBI taxonomy): domain Bacteria; kingdom Bacillati; phylum Actinomycetota; class Actinomycetes; order Kitasatosporales; family Streptomycetaceae; genus Streptomyces; species Streptomyces sp. NPDC054834. The sequence goes on from NZ_JBSGZV010000032.1 coordinate 90,275, forward strand.
CGCGGCGTCCGGGCACGGCCCGAAGCCGGTCGCGGTCATCCCCAGCGGCCGGGTGATCCCCTCGTGCACCAGGACGTCGAGGGTGCGGCCGGTGACGCGCTCCAGCACGAACTGGAGCAGCAGCATGTTCAGGTCCGAGTAGAGGTACGTGCCCGGCTCACCGATCGGCGCCTCGGCCCGCAGCAGCGCCAGCCGCGCGGTGTCGTCGGCGCAGTCGTACAGCGGCAGCTCGGGGCGCAGCCCGGAGGTGTGGGTGAGCAGCTGCCGCACGGTGATGCCGTGCTCGGCGGCGGCCCGGAACTCCGGGAGGTAGGCGCCCACCCGGGCGTCCATCCCGAGGGTGCCCCGCTCGATCTGCTGGACGGCGGCGACCGAGGTGAACAGCTTGGTGAGCGAGGCCAGGTCGAAGGGGGTGTCGACGGTCATCGGCACCCGGGCGGCCGGGGGCAGTTCGACGCCCGCGTCGGTCTCCGGGTCGTAGGAGCCGTACCGCACAGCCCAGCCCGCCGCCTCCCGCGCGGCGATCACCGGCCCGCGCCCGGCCACCACGACGACGCCCGCCGCCCAGGGGCGTTCCCGGGTGGTGAGGCCGCGGACCTCGCGGACCAGGCGGCCGAGTTCCGTGCGGTCGAGCCCGGCCCGTTCCGGGGTGTCGACGCGCAGTCTTGGTGCGCTCAGCTCTCTGCTCCCTCCGTCCCCGTACGCGTACGGGTGTTCCAGGGACGGCACATTCCCACGAAGCAGGCCAGCGCGACCAGTGATCCCGCCAACTGGACGACGGCCATGGGCACGGCGCTGTGCTCCCCGGCGACGCCGACGAGCGGCGAGGCGACCGCTCCGACGAGGAAGGAGGAGGTGCCGAGCAGCGCGGAGGCGGAGCCGGCCGCGTGCCGGGTGCGCAGCAGGGCGAGGGACTGGGCGTTGGGCAGGGTGATGCCCATCGCGGACATCAGCACGAAGAGGGCGGCGGCGACGGGGGCGAGGCCGACGTCCCCGAAGGCGCCGGCGGACATCAGCAGCAGCGCGCCGGCGGCGAGGACGACGGCGGTCAGACCGACGGCCAGCACCCTGTCCAGGGGCACCCGGCCGACCAGCACCTTGCCGTTGATCTGCCCGGCGACGACCAGGCCCACGGAGTTCAGCCCGAACAGCAGGCTGAACGTCTGCGGGGAGGCGCCGTAAATTTCCTGGATCACGAAAGGCGAGGCGCTTATGTAGGCGAAGAGCGCGGCGAAGGCGAAGCCGCCCGCGAGCACGTAGCCGGTGAAGGGCAGGTCGGCGAGCAGCCCGCGCATCGCGCGCAGCGCCTCGCCGACGCCGCCGACGTGGCGTTCGGCGGGCGGCAGGGTCTCGGGCAGCCTGAGCCAGACGACGCAGGCCAGCAGGGCCCCGACCACCGTCAGGACCACGAACACCCCCCGCCAGTCCGTCACCCGCAGGATCTGTCCGCCGATCAGCGGCGCGACGATGGGCGCGGCCCCCGAGACCAGCATGAGGGTGGAGAAGAAACGGGCCATGGCCACGCCGTCGTACAGGTCCCGGACGACCGCCCGGGCGATGACGATCCCGGCGGCGCCCGCGAGTCCCTGTGCCAGCCGGAAGGCGACCAGGGTCTCCACGGTGGGCGCGACCGCGCACAGGGCGGTCGCCACGACGTACACGGCGAGGCCGGCGAGCAGCGGGCGCCTGCGGCCCCACCGGTCGCTCATCGGGCCGACCACCAGCTGCCCGAGGGCCATCCCGGCCAGGCAGGCGGTGAGGGTGAGCTGGACGGTCGCCGCGGGGGCGTGCAGGGAGCGGGTGACCGCGGGCAGGGACGGGAGGTACATGTCCATCGCCAGCGGGGGTGTCGCGGTGAGGCCGCCGAGGACGAGGACGAGCAGGAGGCCGGTGCGGCGCACGGCCGGGACGGACGGCTCCCGCGGTGCGGACCCCTGCTTCAGCTCCGGTGCCGACGCCGCCGCGTGCTCGCCCATGTGCCCCTCCCTCTCTGTGCCGACCGGCACCTATGCTCTCAGCTCGTACACGCCGGTCGTACACAGTGCCGGGGATCACATGAGCGAGGGTGGGGATGGCGGAGCAGAGCGTGCGGTGGGGAATCCTGGCGACGGGCGGGATCGCCGCCGCGTTCACGGCGGACCTGGTGGACCTGCCGGACGCGGAGCTGGTGGCGGTGGCCTCGCGCAGCGGTGAGTCGGCGCGGGCGTTCGCGGAGCGGTTCGGGATCCCGCGGGCGTACGGCGACTGGGAAGCGCTGGCGAAGGACGAGGACATCGATGTCGTGTACGTCGCCACCCCGCACTCGGCACACCGGGCGGCGGCCGGCCTGTGCCTGGAGGCCGGGCGGAACGTGCTGTGCGAGAAGCCGTTCACGCTGAACCTGCGCGAGGCCGAGGAACTGGTCGAGCTGGCGCGCGGGCGCGGGCGCTTCCTCATGGAGGCGATGTGGATGTACTGCAACCCGCTGGTCCGGCGGCTGAAGGCGCTCGTCGACGACGGCGCGATCGGCGAAGTGCGCACTGTGCAGGCCGACTTCGGTCTCGCCGGGCCCTTCCCGCCCGCGCACCGGCTGCGGAACCCGGCGCTCGGCGGCGGCGCGCTGCTCGACCTGGGCGTGTACCCGGTGTCGTTCGCGCAGCTGCTGCTCGGCGAGCCGTCCGACGTGACCGCCCGCGCGACGCTGTCCCCGGAGGGCGTCGACCTCCAGACGGCCGCCCTGCTGTCCTTCGGCGGCGGCGCGCTCGCCTCGGTGCACTGCTCGATCGTCGGTGGTACGTCCGTCTCGGCGTCGGTGACCGGCTCGCAGGGCCGGATCGACATCCCGCACGGCTTCTTCCACCCCGACCGTTTCGTGCTGCACCGCGACGGCCGCGACCCCGAGGAGTTCGCCGCCGACCCGGCCGACGGACCGCGCAGCAGCCTGCGGCACGAGGCGAAGGAGGTCATGCGGGCGCTGCGGGCGGGTGAGACGGAGTCCCCGCTGGTGCCGCTGGAGGGCACGCTCGCGGTGATGCGGACGCTGGACGCCGTACGGGAGCGCATCGGTGTGCGCTATCCCGGGGAGGAGGCCTCGTACGCTTCCGTGTCATGACTGACACGCGGACGAGGATCGCGGTGGTGACCGGCGCCGGTTCCGGCATCGGCCGGGCGGTCGCCGTGGAGCTGCTGCTGGCCGGATGGTCGGTGGCGCTGGCGGGGCGGCGTACGGAGACCCTGGAGGGGACGGCGGCGCTGGTGCCCGAGGGCGCCGCGCTGACCGTACGGACCGATGTGGCGCGGCCCGAGGAGGTGGCCGCGCTCTTCGCCGCCACCGTGGACCGGTTCGGGCGCGTCGACCTGCTGTTCAACAACGCGGGCACCTTCGGCCCCGGCGGGGTGCCCGTCGAGGAACTGCCTTACGACGCCTGGCGGCACGTGGTGGACACCAACCTCAACGGGGCGTTCCTGTGCGCACAGGCCGCGTACCGCCGGATGAAGGAGCAGGACCCGCAGGGCGGGCGGATCATCAACAACGGTTCGATCTCGGCGCACACGCCCCGCCCGCACTCGGCCGCCTACACCGCGACCAAGCACGCGCTGACCGGTCTGACCAAGTCGCTGGCTCTGGACGGGCGGCCGTACCGGATCGCCGTCGGACAGATCGACATCGGCAACGCGGCCACCGACATGACGGCCCGGATGTCGGCGGGCGCGCTCCAGGCCAACGGGGAGGTAGCCCCGGAACCGGTGATGGACGTCGCCGACGTGGCGCGCACCGTGCGGCACATGGCCGAGCTGCCGCTGGAGGCGAACGTGCAGTTCGCGACGGTCCTGGCGACGACGATGCCGTACGTGGGGCGGGGCTGAGTTCCCCGACGCTCCGTCAACTCCCCGATCCACACAAGCGGAATTCCAACGTCCGCGGTATTGCGGCCGATAGCGGACCTATGCTCAAATTTCTTCACCAGAGCTTCACAGTTGGAGCACTGGTGTTCCGCGACCACACCGAGGGGGGAAGCGGCAGCCGTTCCACGGCACCGGAGTGGGGGTGGACCTTTCGCGCTGGAGCGCGGGGTACGCACCGGTGAGTGGAACGGCTGCCGCTTGAGCAGGCAGGGCCTGCCGCCGTGTTCGGCTTGCGCGCGACGGCCGGCACGCGTGCTCGCGGCGTTGCCTGACCGTCGACGGGGCGGACGACCAGCCCCGGCTGCGAAAGTCCCTCGCCCGCCTGCGGGCGGACGACGGGACCTTCGCACCAGACCCTAGCCCGGCTGCTCCGCGTCCGGCTTGCCCTCCGCGACCGGCTTGCCCTCCGGGACCGCCCCCGCCTTGCGCCGCCGCAGTGCCCACGCGCCCGCGCCCAGCAGGGCGACCGTCCCCGCGGCCCCTTCCAGCAGCCTCCAGCCCGATGAGCCGCCCGATGCCGAGCCCGGTGCCCCGGCGGCGGCCTGGGCGGTCTTGCGCGCCGGCGTGGGGCTGGCGCTCGCCTTCGCGCCGCCCTCGCTGAGCGGCTCGACCAGCGTGCCGACCTCTCGCGCGGAAGCGCCCCTGCCGAAGCCCCAGTCGAGCAGTGCGGCGGTCTCCTCGTAGACGGCGTTGCCGCCGCTCTTGGGGTGCATCACCGTGACGAGCAGGGTGCGCCCACCGCGCACGGCCGCGCCGGTGAAGGTGTTGCCGGCATGACTGGTGTAGCCGTTCTTCACCCCGATCAGGCCCTCGTACGTGCCGAGGCCCCACGCCCCCGTCAGCAGCCGGTCGGTGTTCTGGATCTGGAAGGTCTTCTTGCCGCCCGCCGGGAAGTCGGCGGTCCGCGTGCCGCAGTAGCCCCGGAAGTCGCCGTCCTTCAGCCCGTGCCGGGCGAAAAGGGTCAGGTCGTACGCCGAGGACAGCTGGCCCTTGTGGTCGAAGCCGTCCGGGCTGACCACATGGGTGTCCAGGGCCTGAAGATCGTCCGCCTTGGCCTGCATCTCGGCGACCGTCCTCGCCAGCCCGCCGTTGAGGTGGGCGAGGACGTGCACCGCGTCGTTGCCCGAGCGCAGGAACACCCCCTGCCACAGCTGGTGGACGGTGTAGGTGATGCCGGGCTTGACGCCGACCAGGCTGGAACCGGCCGGGACGTCGGCCAGGTCGGCATCGGTGACCTTGTACTTCATCCCACGGTCCAGCTTCCGCAGCACGGTGTCCGCGAACAGCATCTTCAGCGTGGACGCCGGCGCCAGCCGCCGGTGCGCGTCGAACGAGGCGAGCACCTCACCCGTGTCGTGGTCGGCGACGAGCCATGAGCGGGCGGTGAGCTTCCTGGGCAGCCCGGTGGCGCCGCGTACCTGGATTCCGGTGCGGGCCAGCCGTTCTCCGCCTATCACCGTCGCGGCGGACGCGGGCGTGGCAGCCGACAGAGGAAGGGCGGCGGCCGTCAGACCTAGGGCGGCACGCCGACTGAGCCGAGAACAATCGTGCATCCCGGGACCGTACACCGAGCCCGTCATACGAAAATCTCATCCCCTACCCGCTTTCTCAGCCCTGACACATGTTTTACCCAGGCACGCTCAAAGGTTCCTCCCTAATTTGGCGACGCCGCGCCCACAGCGGGCGCCAAGAACCTCGAGGAACGGGATGTTTGGCATCTATCTCAAGCGCGAGCTGAGCCGGCGCAAGAAGGCCGCTCTGGTCATCGCGATGGGTCTGGCGCTCGGAATCGCGCTGGTCATCACCGTCAACTCGGTGTCGGCCGGCATGCAGCAGGCTCAGGACAAAGTCCTGAAATCGCTGTACGGCCTGGGGACGGACATGACCGTCACCAAGGCCCAGACGGCACCCAAGGCCGGCAGCTCGCAGGGGGCCCCGAACTTCAAGTTCGACGCCAAGTCGAGCAGCAAGACCTCGCAGAGCTCCGACCGGGTCATGACACAGGGCGGCCAGGCCCTGAAGTCCTCCCTGGTGGAGAAGGTCTCCGCGCAGAAGGGCGTGGACAGCGCGGTCGGCGCCCTGTCCCTGAACGTCACCAAGGTCGACGGCTCCTTCACCCAGGGCAAGGCGAAGTCCTCCACGTCAAGCTCGTCGGGCTCCTCCGGCTCCCAGCAGCAGGGCGCCCCGGCCGGCGGCAACAGCGGCGGAGGCGGCGGTCAGCCGCAGGTGCAGGGCGGCGGCGCCAACTTCAACGTGAACAACTACTCCGTGGCCGGCGTCGACGTCACCGACCAGGAGCTCGGCCCGCTCGCCGCGATGAAGATCACCTCCGGTAGGACCTTCACCTCGGCGCAGACCAACGCCAAGGTCGCGGTGGTCGGCAAGTCCTACGCCAAGGAGAAGAAGTACAAGGTCGGCTCGACCTTCAAGATCTCCGGCACCAAGTACAAGGTCATCGGCATCGCCACCCCCGACAGCAGCGAGTCCACCACCGACGTCTACCTGCCGCTGAAGCAGGCGCAGACGCTGGGCGACGCCAAGAACCAGGTCACCACGATCTACGTCAAGGCCACCGACTCCAAGCAGATCTCCGCCGTGAAGAAGGAGATCCAGTCCAACATCTCCGGCACGACGGTCACCACCTCCTCCGACCTGGCCTCCACGGTCTCCGGCTCCCTCTCCACCGCCTCCAACCTCGCCTCCAGCGTCGGCAAGTGGCTGTCCATCGCCGTCCTGGCCGCCGCCTTCCTGGTGGCCGCGCTGCTCACCTCCTCCGCCGTCTCCCGGCGCGTGCGTGAGTTCGGCACCCTCAAGGCGCTCGGCTGGCCGAGCCGCAAGGTCACCCGCCAGGTGGTCGGCGAGTCCATGGTCAACGGCCTGATCGGCGGCGGCCTCGGCATCGCCCTGGGCCTCGCGGCCGCCTACACGGTCACCGCGATCAGCCCGAAGCTGACCGCGCAGCTCGGCAACAGCGGTGGCGGCACGGGCGGCGGCCCCGGCGGCGGCCCGGGCGGCGGCGGCCCCGGCCAGCAGTCCGCCTCCAACACCCTGGAGATCGCCCTGTCGGCCCCCGTCTCCCTGACCACCATCGCGCTCGCGGTGGGCCTCGCGGTCACCGGCGGCCTGATCGCCGGCGCCATGGGCGGCTGGCGCGCCTCCCGCATGCGCCCGGCCGACGCCCTGCGCAGCGTCTCGTAACCCCCCTGCTTCCCGTCGCTTCCCGTCGCTTCCCGTTACGGAGTTCCCATGTACAGACTCACCGGCGTCACCAAGCGCTACACGCGCGGCAAGGAGACGGTGGAGGCGCTGCGCGGCGTCGACCTCACCATCGCCGACGGCGACCAGCTCGTCATCCAGGGCCCCACGGGTGGCGGCAAGTCCACCCTGCTCCAGATGATCGGCGGTCTCGACCGCCCGACCGAGGGCAGCGTCGAACTGGACGGCGTGGACCTCGCCCGTATCAGCGAGACCAAGCTGACCCGGCTGCGCGCCGAGAAGATCGGCATCATCTTCCAGGCGTTCAACCTCATCCCGACGCTCACCGCGCAGGAGAACGTCGAGACCGCCCTGGTCCCCCTCGGCGTCAAGCCCGCCGAGCGCCGAGAGCGCGCGGCGGAGGCGCTGCGCTCGGTCGGCCTCGGCGAGCGCCTCGGTCATGTCCCGACCGAGCTGTCCGGCGGCCAGCAGCAGCGCGTCGCGATCGCCCGCGCGCTGGTCAAGAAGCCGAAGGTACTGCTCGCCGACGAGCCCACCGGCAACCTCGACGAGGGCACCCGCGACGACATCATGGCCTTGCTGGAGGGCCTGTGGCGCGAGTACGGCCTCACCTTCATCATGGTCACCCACGACTCGTCGATCGCCCGCCGCGCACCACGCCTGGCCACCATCAAGGCGGGCCAGATCACGCTGACCGAGCAGCAGCCCTACGTTCAGTACGGCGCCCAGGGCTAAGGCGCCCAGGGCCACCGAGCCCTCCCGCCCGGCCCATCAGGGCCGCTCACCTCCCGAGTATCCGGTCGATGTCGGCCAGCTGCCCGGAGGTGAGCGGCCCCTTCTCGATGGCGCCCGCGTTCTGCTCCGCCTGGGCGACGGAACGGAAGCCGGGGATCGGGACGGTACGCGGACTGCGCGCCCACAGCCAGGCGAGGGCCCCTTGGGCGGGGGTGCGGCCGTCGCTGGTGAGGACGTCCTTCAGGGCGTCGACCCGGGTCAGCCAGTCGGGGTCGGCCCCCGCCCCGTCGACGTAACCCCCCAGCCAGGCCGGCGGCCGACTGCGGATGTCCCCGGCCTCCAGCGCGTCCCCGGCCCGGCGCTTTCCGCTGAGCAGCCCCATGGCGAGCGGACCACGGTTGATGCTCGCGAGCCCCGACCGCTCGCACAGCGCCAGCATCTCGGGCGCGTCCTGGAGGACGTTGAGCGTGTGCTGTACGGCGGCGCAGTGCTCCCCCTCGGCGAAGACGGCGGCGCGGGCCGGATCGTCCGTACTCCACGCGTAGGCGCGCACGAGCCCCTCCTGGACGAACTCCTCGCACAGGTCCCGGAGTTCGGCCGCACGGCCGGTGTCCAGATCCGCCAGGTGCAGCTGATAGAGATCGATGTAGTCGGTGCCGAGGCGGCGCAGGGAGGCGGTGAGCGCGCGGCGGGCGTGCTCCGGTGAATCGTCGCTGCCGGTGAGAGTCCGGGTGTCCTCGTCGAACACGTTGCCCCACTTGGTGGCGACGACGACGTCGTCCCGCCGCTTGCCGAGCGCCCGCCCGAGGACGCGCTCGCTGTGACCTGCGCCGTAGGTGTCGGCGGTGTCGAAGAAGGTGACGCCGAGGTCGAGGGCACGACGGACGGCCTGTACGGACTCCTCGTCGTCGACCTTGCCCCACCCGAGGGGCTGCCCGTCGGCGCCCTGCCACTCACCGCCGATGGCCCAGCAGCCGAAGCCGAGCGCGCTGACCTGTATGCCGCTACGTCCCAGTGTCCTGGTGCTCTCGTTGCTCTCCATGGCAAGGACGCTAGAAGTTGAAGCGCACACGAGGGCAAGCCCTTACCGTGAAGCAGTCACGCCTGCCCGGTCTCGAACCGCGAAATCCGCCCGTCGTCCTCCACCACGAAGCTCCACCGGGTACGCATCTCGCCCCACGTGTCGTTGCGGTACCGGGCGACGAACGCACGGCCGCCGCGGGACTCGTTGTCGACCTCCAAGTGCCCGTGAGAGGAGAAGATCTCCCGGTCGATCCACTCGGCGAGGTCCCGGTCGGAGCCGTCGTCGGACATGGTGGCGCCGGGCGCGAGGAGCGCCATGAAGCCCTCGCGGTCATGGGCGTTGACGGCGTTGACGAAGGCCCGGACGGCCGGATCGCTGAGCTTGGCTGTCTGAATCGTCATGGCAGCCAGAGTCACACCGCTCCCTGGGCCCCGCCACCCGAACGGCACGCCGGGCAGGGCGGAGAGGTGTGGACGATGCGACGGTGGAAACGCGAAGGTGACTGTTTCTGCCGGCTGTATGACTGGAGAGCAACCGTGACGGTGAACCGCTACGACCGACGCGATCTGGGCCTGCTGCTGCTCCGTCTGGGTACCGGCGGAGTACTGGCGGCCCACGGCACACAGAAGCTGTTCGGCTGGTTCGGCGGGCATGGCCTCGAAGGGACCGGCAAGTTCATGGAGTCCGTCGGCTACGCCCCCGGCAAGGCGAGCGCGACGGCCGCGGGTCTGGCGGAGACGGGCGGCGGCACGCTGCTGGCGCTGGGCCTCGCGACCCCGGCGGCGGGCGCGGCGGCGGCCGGCGCGATGGCGGGCGCGGCGGCGGTCCACATGCCCAGCGGCTTCTTCGCCCAGGAGGGCGGCTACGAGTACGCGGCCACCCTGGCCCTGGCCGCCACCGGCCTCGCCATCACCGGCCCCGGCCGCCTCTCCCTCGACCACGCCCTCGGCCACCTCCTCGACCGCGGCTGGATGGTCCCGACGGCGCTCGGAGTGACGGCTGCGGCTACGGCGGTGGTGATCGGGGCGCGGAACAAGCGGCTCCAGAGGTCCAAGGAAGGCGAACAGGAACCCCTGTTCGGAGACTGACGCCCCGTTCGCAGACCGAGAGGTCCATGGCAGTCTGCGTTCCATGACCGATCAGGCCCCGGACCTCTGGCCCACCATCGACGCCCTACAGACCTGGCTGGACGCCAACCGCCCACCCGACGCGGCGGACTCCCTCCTCCTGCGCATCCTGAAACTCTCGGAGGAGGTCGGCGAGGTCGCCCAGGCGGTGATCGGCACCACCGGCCGCAACCCCCGCAAGGGCGTCACCCACACCTGGCAGGACGTCGAGGCCGAACTCTGCGACGTCGTCATCACGGCGCTGGTGGCGTTGCGGACGCTTACGCCGGACGCGCGGGAGGTCTTCGGCCGGCATCTGACCAGGGTGGCGGAGCGGTCACTGGGCACCGAGCGGGCTTGAGGAACATGCCGCCCGGGGATGGTTTCAGGCCATCCAGCAGCCGAGCCTGTTTGTCATGTGCAAGTTGTGGCTAGAGTGACTCCCGGTGTCGACCTGAACTGCGCGGAACGAAACAGAACGAAGCTGCTGCCATCTGATACGGCACAGCCACCCACCGGGGGAACGATCAGTGGCACCCGTGCCGCCCGCCCCCGTCTGCCATGTGGACATGAGGGGGATTCATGCGCCTCGGAAGCGGAGCCGACCCGGCCGCCGCGGGTGTCATCGGCACGGAGTATGTCGGTGACAACGGCGTCTTCGAGGTGATCACCGCAGCTCCGGTCACGCGGGGCACTCCCCGTCCGTGACGAGCCCATCGTCAGCTGGTTCACCGCCTTCCGCGGGGACATAGCCACCACCACCGCAGCACCCGAACAGAGACACCGGCCCGAAACCACCCGCCCGGCCGGTGGCCGAGGCATCGCCCGGCGGTCGGCTGCGGGAGAGCCGGCGCCCCCAATTGCGGTGGCTGCGGGCCGAGTTGGATGTCGCTTCCACCACCAGGTCACCCTCGCCAGGGGACCGGCCGACCGCCGGCCTGCGCGCCGATGCAGTCGCGGAGTCCGTGCAGAGAACCGCTCTTTCGGACCTTGGAGAACCCTTGAGACTGAGACGCAGGGCACGCACGTCCATCGCCTTGACGGCCGCCGCACTGGTGGTCACCGGCCTGATACCAGCCGCCGCGCCGGCACTCGCCGCCGAGGCGGAAGCGGCACCGACTCCCGGACCGTCCACCCGATCCGCGCCGCCCTCCCAGGTCGACAACCCGGGCAAGAAGCTCGGCACAGGCTGGAAGACGTCCAAGGACCGGGCGGTGACGAGCGCGGCCGACACCGACGGCTTGAAGATCCTGGTGGCCGACTCGGCGAAGGCCTACGCCTGGAAGACCGTCGCCTCGCTGTCGGAGCCGGCGATGACGGCGGACACCTGGATCGGCAACCAGTGCGTCATGGACGCGGATCACATCGCCGCCGTGTACGCGCCCCGCACGTTCACCAACGAGCCCGACCTGATGCAGGGCGGCGCGTTCGCCGCCATCGTCGACACCGCCACCGGCCGGGTGGTGAAACTGCCGTTCACCGCATCGCTCGCCTACTTCGACCCGTCCTGCAACACGGTCACGCACACGGCCGCGTTCACCGCCTTCCGCGACATGAACGACCCGGCGAAGACGAAGACCCGGGTAATGACCGTCAACACGGCGGGCAGCACGATCGGTTCGGCGACAACGGCGGGCGAGATCACCAGCGCGGTACCGGTCAAGGACGGCACGATCGGCGGACGCGGGCGCGCCCTGGTCCACATCGACAAGGCCGGCAAGGTGACGACGCTCGCCACTGCCGACAGCGTCCCGTTCGACATCCGGCTCACCGCGAACGGGCACGTCGCCTTCCTCGACCACAAGGGCGACTCCACCGCACACGCCAAACTCTGGCCCGGGAGCGGCGAGCCCTCCGTGATCGCCTCCGGCAAGCTCAGCGACGTGGATCTGCGCCAGGGTGCCGAGGGCCGGGTGTTCCTCACCGGAGAACCGTCCGCCACACACCTGAAGGACACGGGCGTCACACGCCTCGACGCCCCCGCGGACACGGACGTCTCCACCCTGGGACGCCTCGCCGTCGACCCCGTGATCACCCCCGGCGTCCGCCGCGGCCTGGCCCGGATCAAGGACGCGGGCCAGAACTTCACGAAGAGCAGCCCGGGACCGGAGGGCACCGTGAAGGGCGCGCCGGACACCATGGGCCACGACGAGCCGACCACCGTGACATCCACGGCCACCACCACCGAAGCCAAGCTCACCCAGTCGGTGGCGGAGGCCACAGCCGCCGGGGGAAGCACCACCGTGTCCCCCGCGCTCACCGGCGCCGCCGCCTCCACCACCCTCACCGCCGACGCCGACTCCCGGGCCCACGACCCGGTCGACACCGACCGCTGGTGCTCGGTCCCCCGCAACGACGTGAACTCACAGGCCCTGCAACCCACCCCGAACCAGGTCGAGTGGGCCGTCGACATGGCCGTACGCGGTGATCTGCGCTCGAACTGGATCACCCAGGGCGGCTGGCGCAACCAGATCGGGCTCGGCACCATCGACCCGCAGGGCCTCTTCCCCCGCCCGTCCCTGACCGGCGGCGGCCGTATCCCGGCGAACGTGCTGCTCGGCGTGATGGCGCAGGAGTCGAACCTGTGGCAGGCCGAACCGGGCTCGATCCCCGGCCAGATGGGCAACCCGCTGGCCTCCTACGCCGGTTTCTACGGCCACAAGGGCGACGACCCGGCCGCGTACTGGAAGATCAACTGGGCGAACTCCGACTGCGGTTACGGCGTCGGACAGGTCACCGACGGCATGCGGCTCGCGGGGCACGAGAAGGCGGGCGAGACCGCCCTGCCCGTGGCCACCCAGCGCGCGGTCGCCCTGGACTACTCCGTCAACGTCGCCGCCTCCCTGTACATCCTCGCGGACAAATGGAACGAGCTCCACGAGTCGGGGCAGACGATCACCGTCAACAACGACGACCCCGCCAAGCCCGAGAACTGGTTCGCCGCCCTGTGGAACTACAACCTGGGCTTCAACAAGAAGGCGGACGAGGGCACGAACGGCAACTGGGGCCTCGGCTGGTACAACAACCCCGCCAACCCCGTGTATCCCGCCTCCCGGTCGGCCTTCATGAACACCGACATCGACCCGAACGCCGCCAAGGACGCCGCGCATCCGCAGAACTGGCCGTACGAGGAGAAGGCGCTGGGCTGGGCCTCCTGGTCCATCGACACCGGCTACTCCTACGCCACCTCCGGCCGGCAGGACTGGCCGGGCGAGTCCGGCTTCTCGTCGGCCGGCTTCCGCCCCTCCTACTGGAACGGCACGGCCGACCCCTACTCGGTCCCAGGCAGCGCGAAGTACAACCGGGCGCACGCCACGCCGTCGCTCGACACGTTCTGCAACAGCAAGAACAGCTGCGACACGGCCAACCCGCCCGACTGCCCCGACGCGGCCTGCTACACCAAGTACTGGTGGCACGAGTCCAACGCCACCTGGAAGAGCGACTGCGCCACCACCTGCGGCTTCGAGAACATCAAGTACCAGACCCTGGCCACCGAACCGGGACGCGGCACCCGGCTGAAGTACGGCACCCCCATCTGCACCAACGACGGTCTGCCCGCGGGCACGCTGCTCGTGAATTCCGTACCCGACAACACGAACACCTACAGTCTGTGCGATTCGACCGGCACCGACGACGGGAGCTTCGAGTTCACCTTCAACTCCGACGGCTCGGTCGGCCCCGGCCTCGGGCAGTACGAGGCGAAGGGCGACCTGTACCAGGTAGGAGGCGGATACGACGGCCACTTCTGGTACGCCCACACCCGTAACGAAGCCCACCTCGGCGACGGGGCCGACTCCAACGGGAACAAGGTCGACGGGCCCATGACGGTCAAGGGAACCTGGACCCTCGGCCAGAACCTGGACGGCTGGGCCCGGGTGTTCGTGCACCTGCCCGACACCGGCGCCCACACCCAGCAGGCCCACTACACCATCCGCGGCGTGGCGGGCGGCGACCGCGAGCGCTACCTCAACACCCACTACGGCGCGAACACCTGGGCCGAACTCGGCGTCTACCACTTCACCGGCACTCCCAAGGTGGAGCTCACGAACACCACGGACGACGGCAACGCCGACGAGGACGTCGCGTTCACCTCGGTCGCCTTCCAGAAGCTCCCGGGCAAACCGCAGCACATGGTCGTCGCCATGGGCGACTCCTACACCTCGGGCGAGGGCTCAGGGAGCTACTCCAGCGAGTCCGACACCTCCCACGGCACCACCGGGTGGAACGCCTGCCGACGCGGCGCCCACGGCTGGAGCCGCAAGATCCTCCTGCCGTTCCAGGCCACGCCCCTCGGTGACCTCTCCGACGACCACTCCGCGGTCGCCGATCTGGAGAACGTCAGTTGCTCCGGCGCTTCCACCTGGAACGTGCGGGGCAAGGACATCACGCAGAGCGACGCGGAGGTGCATCCCTCCGCCTGGGACGATCCGAGCAAACCGCAGGCTCAGGGCCAGTTCCACGAGATCGCACAGATCGACTCCGGCGTCCTCAGCGAAGACACCACCCTGGTCGTGCTCACCATCGGCGGCAACGACGGCGGAAACTTCACCGATGCCGTCACCCACTGCTATCTCGTCGGTGTGTGCGACAAGGACGACTACACGGCCAAGATGGACACGGCTGTCGACGCGACCGGCAGACTCCTCCGCGAGATCAGCCAGAAGGCTCCCAAGGCGCAGATCGTCCTCATGGGCTACCCTCACATCGTCGCCGACGATCCCTGCCTGACGGCCGACTTCGACACCCTGAACGCCCTCGCCGACGAACTGCGGGACAAGCAGGCCGCCAAGGTCACCGAACTGAAGAACCAGGGGATCAAGGTGGCCTTCGCCGACCCGATCAGCGCCTTCCACGGCCACGGCATCTGTGACAGCGACGAGTGGATCAACCGCATCGTGGCCGGACCGAACGGCGACGGCGACTACCACTCGGGCGATCCGGCCAATCCGATACCGTGCATTCCCCTCACCGGTGTCTGCGCCAGCCTGGAGTCGTTCCACCCCAAGGACCGGGGCACCACCGCCTACTCCGAAGTGATGGACCAGACCCTCGCCGACATCGGATACACGGGCAGCCAGTGATACGCACCTCCGGTTCCACGCCGGTCACGGGGCGGGGCTCCCGCGCCGTGACCGGCGGCTGCCTGGCCGCACTTGCCGCCTTGATCCTCGTCCTCGGCGCCGTCCTCGCCTGGACGGCGTACACGTTCCACCGGGCCGGCACCGGCAACGCGGACCGCCGTACGGAAGCACGGGCCGCGGTGGAACGGCAGGCCCGGCAGGCCGCCTCGGCGACCGTCCGGGCGCTGACCGCGGCGCGGGCATCCGTCAGCGGTACGGCCGCACAGGACATCGTGCTGCGCGACGCAAGAGACCCCGGTCCCGGAGGGGGCGCGGTGGCGCCGGATCTCGGGTACGACCGGGCCACGGGCCGGCTGACCGCCGTCACACCGTTCTCCAGCACGTACGAGGTACGCCCCGCCCTGTGGGGAGCCGTCCGCACGGAGTCGGAGACCCGCTGCTACGCCCTGGTCTTCCGGGGCGACACGGGCACCTGGCGGGCCACCGTCACCGCTCGGTCCGATGCGGACTGCGCGCGACGGCAGCCGGTCACCGACGCGGCCCAGGCCGCCCAGGAGGCCCTGCGCGCCCTCGTCCGACCGGCCGCGACCCGCTCGGAGGTCCAGCGACTCCTCGCGCCGGCCGGCAGCGCCTCCGACGACTACGCCTACGACGTGACCACCGTGACCGGCCGGCGCACCACCGTCACCGTCATCGCCCTCGTGCACGCCGCCGGACAGCAGCAGTGCTACCGGTTCATCCGGAACACCGATTCCTCCGACAGGGACTCCGTCACCACGTTCCCCGTGGCCGCCGCGCACTGCGACGGCTGAGCGCGACACAGTTGTGCGGGTGATTCCGGGGGCTACGAGCCGTCGGCGTGAACCGCGTAGACGTAGCGCTGATCGGCGTATTCGCTGAGGTTCCAGATCACGGATTCGCTGTAGGCCCAGCCGGACGCCCCACTGCTGTGGTAGCTGAGGTCCTCGCACCCGATGGCCAGGTCGCAGACGGTGCTCGCGGTCGAGTCGCCGGAGGTGAAGCTGCGCAGTGCGCCCTTGGTGGATTTACCGGCGCTGACGGAGAGGTAGTGCTTGCTCTGGCGGGACACGACTCCCTGGATCTTCGGCTGGTGGACGGTGACGGCCTCGGTCGCGGTGAGGGAGGCCGGCTGCCGGTCGGTGTAGTCGAGGGTCCAGCGGACGACCTTGGGCGTGGTGGTGCCGGGGCCCGTGCCGTTGAACTTGCCGTCCGTGTAGTCGACGGTGCCGGAGGAGGAGTACTCGCTCACCACCAGACTGTCCGGGGTGCTGGCGCGGTCGAGCCCGATCGTCGAGTAGCGCAGATACGTCCCCGCGTTGTCGTAGGCGTGACTCTGCGGCAGGACGTACTTGTACGCGTAGCCCTGGTACGTCCCGTCGGTCTGCAGACCGCACTGGTTCTTGTCGGTGGTGGCGACCTTGAAGAGCGTGTTCAGGTCGAAGACCCGGAGCCCTTTGTAGGTGTCGACGACGTAGAGGAGGTCGCCGTACCACATGATGCCGCCGGCATGTGAGTGGATGGGATCGAAGGAGTACTGGCCGCCGCTCAGGACGGGTTCGACGAGCAGCACGTGCCGGTACTTCGGTGACGACGCGGTGTTGTGGTCGACGAAGGTGAGCCGCATCCCCTTGTCGAGGGGGTAGTGGTTGCCGTCGTCGGGGTCGGTCTCGAAGCGCCAGGAGACGAGGACGACCTTGTTGCTGCCGTCAGCGGGGTAGAGCCCGTCGCCGTAGGCGTCGGCGCTGGTGGTGATGCCCTGCGGGATCCAGTAGTCGACGGTCTGGTCGCCCGTGTCCCAGGTGAACCCGGTCGCGAAGGCCTCTACCGTGCCGGGGCCTTGCTGAGGTTGTCGGCCTGGCGGTCGGTGTCGCCCACGACTGTGGCGGCGTTCACCTTGGTCAGCCTGGTCGCCAAGCCGGCGATCAGGTCGGCGAATTCGCCATGGGGGTCTGCTGCACGATCGGGTGACAGCGGTCTAATTTCCCCGAGTGTAATGCGCGGTCAACTGGCGGGTGGCGGCTTCTTCGTCTATTGGCTGGCGCGGGGGCTTTCGCAGGTCAGGCGCCGGATCATCATGGTGATGATCGCCCAGTTCAGTCGATCGCCTGCCCGTGGCAGGACAGGACCATGAAGCCCTGCCACGGAACTCGCTCCTACGCCCAGATGTCTTCGTCATCGACGGGTTCGGCTTCTCGGCTGTAGGCCAGGTCCAGGACGTAGCCTTCGGTGACCGGGCAGTTGTTCCAGGCCTCAGTCAGCCAGTCGTCGGAAGCGTCGTCGGTGAGCCGCTCGAGGGTGGTGTTGTAGTAGTCGGCGGTCGCCTGCCGGTTGGTCCACCAGGCGTGCCCCTCGTAGACACCGGGGCTCGGCAGGGCTACCTCGCCGGCGGGCCCGCGGTCGAGTTGGCCGACGACGAGGATTCCCGTTTCGGACTCGATGCTGATGTCGACATGGCCTTCCGCGTCAGCCGGCGGGCTGGGTGGCGTGTCCCAGATGCGGATGGTGACCTCGACGGGGATGTCGGGTTGCAGACTGAGGAAGTACAGGTGGTAGCCGTTTCCTGCCGCCACCTGTACTTCCGCGGCGTCCAGAGCGGCTTCGTCGCCGAGGAAGGCGTCTGCGTCGTAGACCTCTACGACGCAGCGGCCGGGGGTTGCGGTGACGTGATGCTCGGCGAGAAGCGCCATGGTCGGTAGAGCCTTCCTGCTAGTCGGTGATCTTCACGAGCAATGCTCATGACCTGTGGATCGGGCCTCGGGGAGCACGCGAAGGGCGTACCTTCCCGAGTGATCGATTGAAGGTCACCGAGTAGGCCGA
>NZ_JBSGZV010000033.1:0-108055 GCF_053611185.1 Streptomyces sp. NPDC054834
TACGCGGGCGACCAGGACACCCAAAACCGTTCGGGATGTCCGCAGTGACCAGGTTTGGGTCCAAGACTCACTCCTGCTCACTGATTAGGAACGGTGCCGTTCACGTGCATGCCTTTCTGGTCCGGTGGGTGCGCCCGCAGCCGTCGATGACGAGTGCGGTGCAGGAGGTCAGATTCCTTTCAGACGGACCGCGTTGGTCTTGGGGCCGAGAACGGCGACCGCCATGCTCATCAGGGCGAGCAACGCGGCGCATTGCAGGTACAGGGAGCCCGCGCCCAGCGCGTGGAGGATCGACAGGGTGCAGAAATCAGCGACTCGACCACGGTGAAACCTGGAGGCACCAGCAGACCGCAGACGAGATGCGCCCGCGGGGGTCCCGCTCGACGGACCCGCTCCAGCGGCAATCCGACGCGCACTTCTCAGCCTTGGGAGGCCGCTCGCCGCCGGCGTCCGCCGGACGCGAGCGGGACCGGCCCTTCGCGCTGCTCGTCATGGTGCCAGTGAGCAGGGCCCGGCCTTCGGGAAGGGCACGTGGGGGGCGAGCTCCGGTCTCACGGCGCCACTCGTCCCTGGCGAGAAAGAGTCGATCCATGTGGACGCGATGCCGAGAACCTCGTAGCGAAGATCTTGGTCACGGATGCGGCAGGGAACCACCAGAGGCACTTCGGCCCCGCACGGCAGTCGATGACCTCGTGGCACACCGACCGTCCGCATCCGTCGGCCGGCAGCGCGTCCGCACTGCCGAGAAGAACGACGACCGAGGTGCGTTGGCGGATGCCGAAGACGGACCTGCACTGCCATCTGATCGGCACCGTACGGTCCGAGACGTTCGCCGAACTCGCCCGGCGTCACCGGCTCGACCTTCCGGCGGCTCCCGAGACGATCTTCCGGGACGTCAACTCGCTTCCGCCGGACCCGGAACTGTACGAGAACACCCGCATCCCGGTGCCGCGCGGGCGAGCCGCCGACGAGCCGGAAGTGTCCTACTCGCTCTTCCAGGTGTCAGGGTGGGTCACCGAAGCGCTTCGGGACGCCGAGGACCTGACGCGGATCACCTACGAGGCGTTCGAGGCGGCCCACCGCACCAGTTCCGTACGCCACTTGGAGCTGTCGTTCGACGGCGTGCCGCCGCACTTGCGTTCTCTCGGCTACCGGGGCGCGGTGGAAGCGTACGCGGAGGGAGTCCGGCTGGCCGAGCGGGACTTCGGCATGAGCGGCCGGCTCATCGCCGCCGTCGACCGCAGCACCACAGCCGAGCAGGCCCTGGCGCGGGTGCGCGAGGTGGTGGACAACCCCCACGAGTACGTCGCCGGGATCGGTCTGGACAACCTGGAGACGGTCGGCCCTCCGGAGCGGTTCGCGGACGCCTTCCGGCTGGCGGGGCAGGCGGGGCTGCGCCGCACCGCGCACTCGTCCGAGCACGCGCCGGTGGCGGTCAACACCGTCACCTGCCTGGACCTGCTCGGCTGTGACCGCATCGATCACGGCTACTACGTGCTGGAGGACGACGAGGTGGTGGCCCGGTGCCGCGCCGAACGTGTGCCGTTCGTCGTCGCGTTCACCACTTCACGCCGCTCCTGGCGGCCCTGGCGCCGGGCGTCCGTCGCGGCGATGGTCGACGCCGGGCTGAATGTGATCATCGCCGACGACGACCCTGGTCTGTTCCCGACGACGCTGGCCGACGAGTACCGGATCGCCGCCGACGACCTGGGTCTGAGCCGGTCGGCGCTGCGCGCCATGTCACTCGCCGGCGTCGACGCCTGCTGGCTGCCCGACGCCGACAAGGCCGCGCTGCGGCAACGGTTCATCGCCGAGTTCGATGCGCTGGGTGCGTCCGTGGCCGACCCCGCGGACGCGCCCGGTCACCGTCCCGCGCAGTAGTGGCCCACCGATCTTCCCGGATCCGCCATGTCTTGCGGTTTCCGCCGAGAACGCGTGTGACCGCTGTCACCAGGCGTCGCCGGCCGCACAGTGAAGCCACCGGCGACGATGCCGGACGGACGAAAGGTGCCCAGGATGCCGGAATTCAACGACGGGACCGCGGAGACCGAACTCCCGGCCGGTCCGGTCATGACCACGGACGTCGTGGTCGTGGGATCCGGACCGGCGGGCGCCGCCGCGGCCCTGCTGCTCTCCACGCTCGGCGTGGACAACACCATGATCACCAAGTACCGCTGGACGGCGAACACCCCGCGGGCCCACATCACCAACCAGCGGGCCATGGAGGTCTTCCGCGACCTGGGCATCGAGGACCAGGTGCTCGCCGACGCCACGGAACACGACCTCGTCGGCGACACGGTGTTCTGCACCAGCATCGCCGGGGAGGAGATCGGCCGGATCCACACCTGGGGCACCCGCCCGGACCGCGAGGCGGACTACCGGCTCGCCTCGCCTTGTCTCACCGTTGACATCCCGCAGACCTACCTGGAACCGATCCTGGTCCGCAACGCCGCGCGGCGCGGCACCCAGGTGCGGTTCTCCACCGAGTACCTCTCCCACACGCAGGACGCCGAGGGCGTCACCGTCGACGTCCTCGACCGGCTGACGGGGAAGGCGCACCTGATCCGTGCCAAGTACCTGATCGGCGCCGACGGTGCCCGTTCCATGGTCGCCGCCGACATCGGTCTGCCCTTCGAGGGGGCGATGGACGTCGCCGGCTCGATGAACATCACGTTCAAGGCCGACCTCAGCCGTTACGTCTCCCACCGGCCCTCGGTCCTCTACTGGGTGATCCAGCCCGGCTCGAACGTCGGCGGGATCGGTGCGGGGCTGGTCCGGATGGTCCGTCCCTGGAACGAGTGGCTGATCGTGTGGGGCTACGACATCGCCGAGGAACCCCCGCAGGTCGACGAGGCGGCGGCGGTCCAGATCGTCCGCAACCTCCTCGGCATGCCCGATCTGGAGGTCGAGATCACCGGCACCAGCCTGTGGGGCAACAACGAGATGTACGCCACCCGCCTGCACAGCGGCCGGGTGTTCTGCGCGGGCGACGCCGTCCACCGGCACCCGCCGAGCAACGGCCTCGGCTCCAACACCTCGGTGCAGGACGCCTACAACCTCGTGTGGAAGCTGGCCGCCGTCCTCAAGGGCCAGGCGGATCCCACGCTGCTCGACACCTACTCCGCCGAGCGGGCGCAGGTGGCCGAGCGGATCGTGAAGCGGGCCAACAGGTCGAGCCGTGAGTTCGTGGACATCTTCAAGGCCCTCGGTGTCCTCGACGCCACGACGGAGGCCGAGATGACGGCCGCGATCGAGGAACGCAAGGCCAACACCCCCGAGGGCGCCGCCAAACGGGCCGCGCTCGTGCGCGCGATGGACCTGAAGAACTACGAGTTCAACGCGCACGGCGTCGAACTCGGCCAGTTCTACACCTCGCAGGCGATCCTCTCCGACGGCAGCGCGCCGCCTGTCCCGTTGCGCGACCCCGACCTCTTCTACGAGATGTCCACGGTGCCGGGCTCGCATCTGCCGCACGCCTGGGTCGGGGACAGCGCGCACCGGAAGGCGCTGATGGACCTGGCGCCGTACGACCGCTGGACGCTCATCACCGGCATCGCGGGCGAGGCGTGGGAGCGCGCGGCCGAGAAGGTCGGCCCGGAACTCGGTGTGCCGCTGGCCACGGTCGTCATCGGCCCGGGCCGCGAGGTCACCGACCTCTACTACGACTGGGCCAAGCTGCGCGAGGTCGAGGAGAGCGGGGTGCTGCTGGTCCGCCCTGACAAGCACATCGCCTGGCGTGCGATGACCCTGCCGGACGATCCGGAGGGCCGGCTGCGCGACGCCCTGACCGCCGTACTGGGAAGGGCCTGAGCCGGTGCGCTTCGACCATGAGACCCTGCCGCAGCGCGTCCGGTTCGCCTCCGGTGGGGCGGCCGCCGGCCTGGCCGCCGAAGTCGGGTTCCTCGGCGGCCTGCGGCCGATGGTGATCGCGGATCCGGCCGCACGCGCCGTAGCCCGCGAGATCGCGGACGGGCTGGCCGTCGTGCACTGGCACGACCGGGACGGCGATGTCGTCATGCACGTCCCGGTCGCGGTGGCCGAGCGGGCCCGTGCGGCGGCCACGGAGCACGACGTGGACGTCGTGGTCGCCGTCGGCGGCGGTTCGACGACCGGTCTCGCCAAGGCGGTCGCCCTGACCTCCGGGATCCCGGTGGTCGCGGTGCCGACCACCTACGCCGGCTCCGAGGCCACCGCGGTCTGGGGCCTGACCGAGGACGCCCGCAAGACGACCGGCACGGACCCGCGGGTGCTGCCCCGCGCCGTCGTCTACGACGCCGCTCTGACCCTGTCCCTCCCGGTCGGCATGAGCGTGGCCTCGGGGCTCAACGCCCTCGCCCACTGCGTCGACTCGATGTGGGCACCCCGTACCGACCCGATCGACCAGGCCCTGGCGGCCGAGGGGGTCCGGGCCCTGCGCACCGGACTGCCGCTGATCGCCGAGGAGCCGCAGGGGCTGGACGGCCGGGAGCGGGCGCTGTACGGCGCGTACCTCTCCGCGACCGCCTTCGCGTCCGCCGGCTCGGGACTCCACCACAAGATCTGCCACGTCCTCGGCGGCATGTTCGACCTGCCGCACGCCCAGACCCACGCCGTCGTCCTCCCCCACGTCCTCGCCTTCAACGCACCGCACGCCCCCGAGGCCGAGCGACGGCTCGCGGCGGCCTTCGACGCGCCGACGGCGACCGCCGGACTGGCCCTGCTGTACGACGAGTTGGACCCGCCGCGCGCCCTGCGCGACCTCGGTATGCCCGAGGACGGCATCGCCCCGGCGGCGGAGGCGATCGTCGCCGCCGCCCCGCCCGACAACCCGCGGGCCGTCACGCTCGGACCGGTCCTCCGGCTGGTGCGCGCGGCCTGGGAAGGAGCACGGCCATGACCAGCGAGACCCGGGCCGCCGTCCCCGCTGAGCAGCAGGCGCGGGAGGCCGAGATCACCGGGCAGGTCCTCGACTCGTTCGGCGATTGCACCGATCCACGTCTCAAGGAGGTCATGGAGGCCCTGGTGCGCCATCTGCACGCGTTCGTCCGGGAGGTGCGGCTGACGGAGGACGAGTGGAGCAAGGGGATCGAGTTCCTCACCCGGGCCGGGCACATCACCGACGACCGGCGACAGGAGTTCATCCTCCTCTCGGACGTGCTCGGTGCCTCCATGCAGACCGTCGCCGTCAACAACCAGGCGTACGGCGACGCCACCGAGGCCACCGTCTTCGGGCCCTTCTTCGTCGAGGACAGCCCGGAGATCGCGAGCGGCGGGGACCTCGCGTTCGGCGCCGCCGGTGAGCCCTGCTGGGTGGAGGGCACTGTCACCGACAGCACCGGCAAGCCGGTCCCCGGCGCGCGCGTCGAGGTGTGGGAGGCCGACGAGGACGGCTTCTACGACACGCAGTACGGTGACGACCGCACGGCCGCCCGTGGGCACCTGTTCACCGGGGCGGACGGCGGCTACCGCTTCTGGGCCCTGACCCCGACTCCGTACCCGATCCCGCACGACGGACCGGTGGGTGAGCTGCTGGCGGCGACCGGGCGTTCGCCGATGCGGGCCTCGCATCTGCACTTCATGGTCAGCGCGCCCGGCCTGCGCACCCTGGTCACGCACATCTTCGTGCGGGGCGACGAACTCCTGGAACACGACGCGGTGTTCGGCGTCAAGGAGTCCCTGGTCAAGGAATTCCGGCGGCAGCGCCCGGACACACCGGCACCCGACGGGCGGGACCTGGCGGGGCGCGCCTGGTCCCGGGTCGGGTTCGACATCGTGCTCGCACCGGACGGCGCCTGACCGCCCAGGGCGGGCGGCGGGTCAGGCTCTTCTCAGGCCGGCAGGCTCCTTCTCAGGCCGGCAGCCGTCAGCCGCCCGCCCGGGCCTCCCGCAGCACATCGGTGGCGCGCACCCCGTACCGCTCCTTGAACCGGTGCGAGAAGCGGGAGGGCGAACCGAAGCCGCAGCGCGCGGCCACCTCGGCGACGGTCGGGTTCCCGCCCCCGGCCAGCAGCGCCCGCGCTCCCTCCAGCCGGCGTGCCAGCAGGTACCGCGGGACCGTCGTACCGCCCGCCGCGAACACCCGCGACAGATGCCGCTCGCTGATCCCGATGCCCCTGGCGATCCGGGCCGCGTTGAGCCCGCTGTCGCCCAGGTGGTCCTCGGCGTAGGCCTTGGCCATCGCCAGATGCACTGCGGAGAGCGCGGCCGGTCGGCCGGTCACCACGCCGGCGAGCAGATCCAGCAGGGTGTCCTCGTCGACCGGCCGGGACGTCTCGGGGTGCACGGCGCGGCCGGCCAGCCGCGCCAGCGTCCTGGCCTGAAGGTCGCCGTCACCGAAGTCGAACACCCGGGGGCGGGCCAGTGGCTCCGGCCCGGCGATCTCCCGCCACACCTGACGTGGCACCTTCACGGCCAGCTCCTCAAGGCCCTGGGAGAAGCCACGCATGAAGGGCCGGTCCGCGTCGCACACGATCAACTGCCCCGGCCGGACCACCTGTACGCCGTCGTCGTGATAGAAGAACGCCTCTCCCACCAGCGTCAGATAACAGGCGACGGCCTCGGACGGCAGCCGCCGGACGACCGCGCGGGTACGTTCGACGACGTGGGGGTTCCCCGTCACCCGGGCCACATGCACCCTGGGGAGCTGGAGGTTGATCTCCGTCGCCTCCAAGGCCTCGTCGTCCAGCGACCGGCAGCGCAGACCGATCAACGCGGTCGCGTTGTGATGCTCCCACAGCGCGACCCGCTGGGCCTCGGGCAGTCCGATCGTGCTGAAGCGCACGGGCCCCGACAACATGCCGGTCATCATCCTCCCAGCGTATGCCCACGTACCGCACGGCGTGCCGCTGGTCAGCCGACGGCGTCTGCGCCGCCCGGTCGTCCGTTCGCCCCGCCACGCCCCGCGGGTCACCTCTCCGGCCCGCCGACGGGAAGCCTCACGGGGAGTCCACGCCCAGGACAACACCGCCGACGGACAGCGGGACCGCTACCCCGCAGGCTCTTCCAAAGGACGTGAAGGTCACGTCGAGCGCTGTGGATGCGACAGCACGGATCCCGTCGGCCGGACCTGAGACCCACAACCACAGCCCGGAGGCGTCGACGTACGGCGTCACGGTCGAGTTCACGGCCGCTGACGGGACTCGCGTGGGCCGCCAACGCCAGGCGGGTCACGCGAAGCGGCCGACCAGGTCGTGGGGCGACGTACACCGCTCGCGGGCCGGGTGCCACGTACTGCTCACGATCCGGCCGTTGTCAGGAGTCGCCGGGCGTCCCTTCGAACGCCGCCAGGATTCGTTCGGCAGCCAGCGTGGCCGTCAAGGAGCCGTCTCTGACCGCCTGTTCCAGGCCGGGCGCCATCTCGCGCACCGCGGGATCCGCCGCCAGCCGGCCGAGGAGTTCGTCGCGGACCATCGCCCAGGTCCAGTCGACCTGCTGGTCACGGCGCTTGGCTGTGAGCCGTCCGGTGGAGTCCAGCAGCGTGCGGTGCTGCTCGAGCCGCTCCCAGACGGTGTCCAGGCCGGCCGACTCACGCGCGCTGCAACTGAGCACGGGCGGCGTCCAGAAGGCGTCCTTGCCGTGCATCAGCCTGAGCGCGCCCGCCAGTTCACGGGCGGCGGCGCGGGCGTCGCGCTCGTGCGGGCCGTCCGCCTTGTTGACGGCGATCACGTCGGCCAGCTCCAGAACGCCCTTCTTGATGCCCTGCAACTGGTCGCCGGTACGGGCCAGGGTCAGCAGGAGGAAGGAGTCGACCATGTCGGCCACCGCCGTCTCCGACTGGCCCACGCCGACGGTCTCCACCAGGATCACGTCGTAGCCCGCCGCCTCCATCACGACCATGGACTCGCGGGTCGCCTTCGCCACCCCGCCCAGCGTGCCCGCGCTGGGGGAGGGCCGCACGAACGCCGCCGGGTCCACCGCCAGCCGCTCCATCCGGGTCTTGTCGCCCAGGATCGAGCCCCCGGTGCGGGTCGAGGACGGGTCCACGGCCAGCACCGCCACCCGGTGCCCCAGCGAGGTCAGCAGCGTGCCGAACGCGTCGATGAACGTCGACTTGCCCACGCCCGGCACCCCGCTGATGCCGATCCGCCGCGCCCGGCCGCTGTGCGGGAGCAGCTCGGTGAGCAACTCCTGCGCCAGCGCCCGGTGCTGCGGACGGGTGGACTCGACGAGCGTGATCGCGCGGGCCACGATCGCCCGCTTCCCGTCGAGCACACCCTTCACATACGTGTCGAGATCGATCGCTGCCATGGGGACTACAGATCGTGGCCGAGGTCGGCCGACAGCCGCTTCAGCAGGTCGTGGGCCGCGTCCGGGATCACCGTCCCGGGCAGGAACACGGCCGCCGCACCCATCTCCAGCAGCACCGGCACGTCCTGCGGCGGGATCACCCCGCCGACCACGATCGTGATGTCCTCACGGCCCTCCTCGGCGAGCTTCTCGCGCAGCGCCGGTACAAGCGTGAGGTGACCGGCGGCCAGCGAGGACACGCCGACCACGTGCACGTCCGCCTCGACCGCCTGGCGGGCGACCTCCTCCGGCGTCTGGAACAGCGGGCCGACGTCGACGTCGAAGCCGAGGTCGGCGAAGCCGGTCGCGATCACCTTCTGGCCGCGGTCGTGGCCGTCCTGGCCCATCTTGGCGACCAGGATGCGCGGCCGGCGTCCCTCGGCCTCCTCGAAGGCGTCCACCAGGGCACGGGTGCGGTCCACGTTCGGGGACTCCCCTGCTTCGTTGCGGTACACCCCGGAGATCGTACGGATCTGGCTCGCGTGCCGGCCGTACACCTTCTCCAGGGCGTCGGAGATCTCGCCCACGGTCGCCTTGGCGCGGGCCGCGTGCACGGCCAGCTCCAGCAGGTTGTCCTTGCCGTCGGCGGCCCGGGTGAGCGCGTCCAGAGCGTCCCGGCAGGCGGTCTCGTCCCGCTCCTCGCGCAGCCGGCGCAGCTTCTCGATCTGCTGGGCCCGCACCGAGGAGTTGTCGACCTTGAGGACCTCGATCTGCTCGTCGCTGTCCACGCGGTACTTGTTGACGCCGATCACCGGCTGCCGTCCGGAGTCGATCCGGGCCTGGGTGCGGGCCGCGGCCTCCTCCACGCGCAGCTTGGGGATGCCCGCGTCGATGGCCTGCGCCATGCCGCCCGCCTGCTCGACCTCCTGGATGTGCTGCCAGGCCTTGCGCGCCAGGTCGTACGTCAGCTTCTCCACGTACGCGCTGCCGCCCCACGGGTCGATGACCCGGGTGGTGCCGGACTCCTGCTGGATCAGCAGCTGCGTGTTGCGGGCGATGCGCGCCGAGAAGTCGGTGGGCAGCGCGAGGGCCTCGTCGAGGGCGTTGGTGTGCAGCGACTGGGTGTGGCCCTGGGTCGCCGCCATCGCCTCCACGCAGGTGCGCGTGACGTTGTTGAACACGTCCTGTGCGGTCAGCGACCAGCCGGAGGTCTGCGAGTGGGTGCGCAGCGAGAGGGACTTGGAGTTCTTCGGCTCGAACTGCGAGACCAGCCTGGACCACAGCAGACGGGCCGCCCTGAGCTTCGCGATCTCCATGAAGAAGTTCATGCCGATCGCCCAGAAGAAGGACAGCCGCGGCGCGAACGCGTCCACGTCCAGGCCCGCCTCCCGCCCGGCCCGGATGTACTCCACGCCGTCGGCGAGGGTGTACGCCAGCTCCAGGTCGGCCGTCGCGCCCGCCTCCTGGATGTGGTAGCCGGAGATGGAGATCGAGTTGTAACGGGGCATCCGCTGCGAGGTGTACGCGAAGATGTCGGAGATGATCCGCATCGACGGCTTCGGCGGATAGATGTAGGTGTTGCGGACCATGAACTCCTTCAGAATGTCGTTCTGAATGGTCCCGGCCAGCTTCTCGGGCGGTACGCCCTGTTCCTCCGCCGCCACGATGTACAGCGCCAGGATCGGCAGCACGGCGCCGTTCATCGTCATCGACACGGTCATCTTGTCCAGCGGGATGCCGTCGAACAGCTGCCGCATGTCGTAGATCGAGTCGATGGCCACGCCCGCCATGCCGACGTCACCGGTCACGCGCGGGTGGTCGCTGTCGTAACCCCGGTGCGTGGGCAGGTCGAAGGCGACCGACAGGCCCTTCTGACCGGCCGCCAGGTTGCGCCGGTAGAACGCGTTGGACTCCTCGGCGGTGGAGAAGCCCGCGTACTGGCGGATCGTCCAGGGCTGGTTGACGTACATCGTCGGGTACGGGCCGCGCAGATACGGGGCGATGCCCGGGTACGTCTCCAGGAAGTCCAGGCCCTCCAGGTCACGCCCGGTGTACAGCGGCTTGACCCCGATGCCCTCCGGGGTCTCCCACAGCGGCTCTTCGCTCCCGGTCGCCCGCTTGACGGCCGTACGCCACTCCTCGGCACTGCCGCCGGCGACGGGTGTCCCCAGCTCGATGCCGGAGAAGTCGGGGATTCCCATCAGGACACTCCCATGCGGTCCAGGGTCGCGGACAGGACGGTGACGGCGTCGCAGCCCGCGAAGACATAACTGTCGACGCCCGCGTACTCGGCGGGGCGGCCCGCGAGGAACACGTGCCGGGCGCCGGAGGCCTTGAGGAACTCGGCGGCCTGCTCGGCCTGCTCCCCGTACAGCGCGTCACTGGAGCACAGCACGGCCTCGGTGGCGCCGCTGTCCTCGAAGCGGCCTTCGGTGACCGGCTCGATGCCGCCCGCCTGGAAGAGGTTGGCGGCGAAGGTCGAGCGCGCGGTGTACGCGGCGGCCGGTCCGATCGTGGCGAGGAAGATCCGGGGGCGGGCGCCGGTCGCCGCGAGGTGGGCGTCCGAGCGGGCGCGCAGGGTTTCGTACGCCTCGTCGCGGCGCACCCGCGGCAGCCCGCCGGACGGCGGCTCGGGGGCGGGCTCGCGCTCCACCGGCTTCTCCGCCAGGAGCGGGAACTCGCTGACGCCGGTGATGGGTTCGCGCCGCTTGGCCAGCTTCTTGGAGCGCTCCGCCCAGGTCGTCGCCAGGTCCGTGCGGATCCGGCCGGAGCGCAGGGCGGCCGCCGGGCCGCCGTCGCCCTCGATCGAACGGAAGTACTTCCAGCTCGCCTCGGCGAGTTCGTCGGTCAGCCGCTCCACGTACCAGGAGCCGCCCGCCGGGTCGATCACCCGGGCCAGGTGCGACTCCTCGACCAGGATCGTGGAGGTGTTGCGCGCGATACGGCGGGCGAACGCGTCCGGCAGGCCGAGGTCGTGGTCGAACGGCAGCACGGTGACGGCGTCCGCGCCGCCGACCCCGGCGGCCAGCGTGGCCACCGTCGTGCGCAGCATGTTCACCCACGGGTCGCGGCGGGTCATCATCACCGGCGAGGTCACGGCGTGCTGCACCTGCGCGCCCGCGCCCGGCGCCCCGCACACCTCGGCCACCCGCGCCCACAGCCGGCGTGCCGCGCGCAGCTTGGCGATCGTCAGGAACTGGTCGGCGGTGGCCGCGTACCGGAACTCCAGCTGTCCCGCGGCCTGTTCCACGGTGAGGCCCGCCTCGGTGAGCTCCCGCAGGTAGGCCACGCCGGTGGCCAGGGACAGGCCCAGCTCCTGCGCGGCCGAGCCGCCCGCCTCGTGGTACGGCAGCGCGTCCACGGTCAGCGCGCGGAGCCCGGGGTACGACTCGGCGCAGCGCGCGGCGAGCGCGGCGACCGGCGCGAAGTCCAGGGACGAGCCGGTGCGGGCCCGGTACCCGAGCGGGTCGGCGCCGAGGCTGCCGCGCACCGCCTTGGGGTCCACGCCCCGCTCCTCGTACAGCCGCAGCAGTGCCTCGGCCGCGGCCTCCACGTCCCGGCCCGCGTCGAGCACGACCGGCGCCAGGTCGAGGTAGACGCCGTCGAGCACGCGGCCGAGCGAGGCCACCGGGATTCCGCCCTCGCCCACCACGAGCCAGAGCGAGGTGACGCCGTTCTCCAGGTCGGTCAGGACCGCGCCGTCCTCGGCCGCCGCGTGCCGTTGGCGCACGTCCCAGCCGCCCCCGGTGTTGCCTTCGGGGCGGCCGCCGCGTACGAACGGGGCGAAACCGGGCAGGCCGGGATCGGGCGCGGCATCGCGCGCCGTGTACAGGGGCCGGGTGCGCAGCCCGTCCTCCAGCGTCGTGGACAGAGCGTCCTCAGCTGCCGCGCCCGAGACTTCCTTGCCCGACTTGCGCAGCACACCCTCGACCAGGCGTTGCCACTGCTCGTGTGTCGCGTCAGGGAACTCGGCGGCCAGTGAGAGCCCGTCGTCAGGCAGGACCGTCATGCTCGGATGCTAGGGCAGGGCGCTCAAGTGGTAGCAGAGCGGGGGCTGTGACGTTTCCCTCGCGGCGGCTGTGACCTGCGCCTCTCAGCCCCCGGAGGGGTCGTCCTCGAGGTCCGGGACCAGCGCGCACATGGCCGCGCGCTGGTCGGTGCCCATGGAGTCGGCGAGGGCCTGTCTCACGGTCCCGGCCAGCAGGGTGGAGGTCTCCCGCAGCCGTTCGCGGGCCTTCTCGGTGAGGGCGACCTCGACGCCCCGCTTGTCGCCGCAGACGGACTTGCGCGTGACCAGGCCGGCGTGCTGGAGGCAGGCGATCTGGTAGGTCAGCCGGGTCTTCGGGCGGCCCAGGAGGTCGGCCACCCGGGTCATGCGCAGGCCGCCGGGCTGCTCGGCCAGCAGGCACAGGATCAGGAACTCGTCGTGGGAGACGTCGAGGGTGTCCTTCACGACGGTGCGCAGGCGCTGTTCCACCGTGCCGGTCGCGGCCAGCAGGACCATCCAGGCGCGCAGCTCCGGCGGGAGTAGTCCGGTGCCGGTCATGGACGGACATTCGGGCTGGTCGGCGGGGTGCTCGGCGGAGGCTGCCATGCTTTTGAGTCTACCTGTTGTTCAAATTTGGATGAGGGGCTAGCGTGGTGTCATCCAAATTTGAATCACTGTATGGGGAGTACGACCATGACCGTCGCCGTGGAAACAGGCCTCTGGCAGCTCGACCCGACCGCCTCCGCCGTGGCCGTACGGCACAAGACCTTCTGGGGCCTGGTCACCGTCAAGGGAACCTTCGCCGCCGTCGCCGGCCGGGGTGAGGTCGCGGCCGACGGCTCCGCCACCGGGACCGTCACCCTGGACGCCGCTTCCCTCGACACCGGGAACGCCAAACGCGACACCCACCTGCGCTCCGCCGACTTCTTCGACGCCGACCACCACCCGGAGGTCACCTTCGCCGTGCGCGGCGCCGAACTCCGCGCCGGCGACACCGCGCACGTCACCGGTCAGCTGACGGTCCGCGGCATCAGCCGGCCGCAGACCCTCACCGCCCGCCTGACGGGCGTGGCCGCCGACGCGCTCACGCTGGAGGCCGAGTTCACCGTGGACCGCGACCAGTTCGGCATGGAGTGGAACCAGCTGGGCATGATGCGCGGCCTGACCACGGTGACCGCCACGCTCCGGTTCATCCGCGCCGGGGCCTGACCTCAGCCCGCGCGGCGGGCCCCGGTGAGCCGCACGTCCTGGCTGGTCAGGGTCTGCGGGCTCGCCGTGAACGCGCGCAGCCGGATCCGGACGTTCGGGCGGGGCAGGGGGAACCGTCCGCCGGGCGCCCGGAGTTCGACCGTCGCCGTGGAGTGCGCGGGGATCGTGGCCGGGCCTCCTGTCTGCGACCAGTACCTGCTCATCCCCTGCCCCGTGGTGAACATGAAGTGCGGGGTGAGGGCGCCGTCCGCCGTGTTGGTCACCCGCACGGTCACCGCCGACACCGCGCGCGCCGAGGCCCGGTGCACCGAGGCGAGCTCCATCCGCAGCGGAGGCGTGCCCGTCACCGCCATGGCCGCGCTCGCCAGTGCCGGGGTGAGCAGCAGGGCGGCCGCGGCGACCCGGGTGGGGCGCCGCTGCGGCCCTGACAGCGGCCGGGGCCAGGGCTGCCAGGCGCGCGCGAAGTCCGACAGGGGCACGGTGACAGCCGCCGCCAGCCACAGCGGGGTCATCATCAGGTAGTAGCCGTCCTGCGAGCGGGTCGCCAGGTAGAAGGCGCACCAGGGCAGGACCGTCGCCGCCGGGCCCAGCCGCCTGATGAACAGCACGAACAGTGCGAGCAGGGCCGCCGCCAGCAGCATGCTCGCGTAGCCGTACCAGTCCAGCCGGTCGCTGCCGTCGGTGAAGTACAGCGAGACGCCCACCAGGCCCTGCCCGTGCAGCACCGCGCCCTGTGTCAGCGGCAGCGCGATACCGGACAGCCAGCTGCCCGGCTCGTGCACGATGAAGTACGTGTTGATCAGCAGCCAGACCGTGGCCGCGACCCCGGCGATGCGCAGCAGCACCAGCGCCGCCGCCCGGGCGCCCAGTTCGCCGCGGCGCACCGCGTAGATCCCGGCCAGCAGGAACGGCGCGACGAACCAGGGCAGTTGCTGCGCCGCGCACGCGGCTCCCAGGCACGCGGCCCGCGCGATCCCCGCCGTGCCGAGCCGTCCGCCCCGCCCGATGTGGGGCCAGCGCACCACGACCGGGATGAGCAGGGCCAGGCCCATGATCGCCGGGTAGCCGACCCGGGCGTACGTCGGCAGGAAGCCGAAGCCCAGACAGGCCATCGTCGCCGCCGACCGCCACGGCACCGGCAGCATGCGCCACAGCACGACCGTGCCGGCGATCAGCGCGCCGGTGCTCGCGGCCGTCGCGGCGGAACCGGCGTGCCCCAGCCACAGCAGCGGCGCGGTCAGCAGCGGGGCCAGCGGGGGATAGCCGTACGTGTAGTCGTAGCCGCCGTCCATGGTCGGGGTCAGGGCGACGCCGTGGCCGAAGAGCCAGGGCCAGGGCCGGCCGTAGACCTGGTGCCCGTGCACCAGTTCCTTGGCGGCCTGCGTGGTCAGGGCCGCCTCGTCGCCGCCGTTGTGGTTCAGCGCCCAGGTGCACACGGTGAGCGTCACCGCCGTCACCAGCACCAGCAGGTCCAGGCGGGCCAGTGAGCGGGCCCGGCGGACCGTCAGCGCGAGCACGCCGGTCACCAGGATCGAGGCATAGCAAAGGGAGATGGCGGCCGCGAGGACCAGGCGGTGCGTGGCTGCCTGCGTCCACACCGCCCGGGTGCCGATGAAGAGGCTGACATCGGCCAGGACGGTCAGTACGCGGTGCCACTGCGCGGGTGAGTCCAGGACGGCGGACACCGCCGACTGTGTCCGCCGGCTGGGTGTCACTCGTTGTGTTTCTGCCAAGTGCACGAGACCGGACGCTAATGGGGGGCGGTGAGCGGGGCGCGGGCGGAGGTGAAGAGTCCGGTGTGAGGGCGGTAAGAAGCCCTGATCCGGCAGGAATCGGTGGAGTTCTACGCCGACCGGTGATGTCGTACATATCTTATCTTTGAGCGCAAAGAAACGGGTGAGGCGGTCGCGCTTCGTGTCGCTGTTGGGCCGAACGGGTGACTTGGCGTAAGAATTGACCGGTGCAGGCAACGAGTGCGAGTCAGGTCGGGGGGAGCCGGTGAACCGATACGACGTCACCGATGAACAGTGGGAAGGGCTCGCCCAGGTCGTGCCGCTGCGGGGCCGTGACGCCTGGCCGTCCGCGGTGAACCACCGCTCGCTGCCGGACGCGGAGACCGAGACCCGCCGCCGGTTCGTGGTGCTGCGGGTCAATGTGTTCGCCGACGCCCGCGACGTGGCCGAGACGATCATGGCGGGCGCCCCCGTGCTGCTCGACCTGTCGGGCGCCGAGACCGAGGTCGCCAAGCGCGTCCTGGACTTCAGTACCGGGGTCGTCTTCGGCCTGGGCAGCGGGATGCACCGAGTCGACCGGAACGTCTTCCTGCTCACCCCGCCCGGTACCGAGGTCAGCGGGCTCATGGAGGGCGCGGGCGCGTCGGGCACGTGAGCCCGGCCGGCGGTCGCGGGCGGGCCCGGTCCCCCGATCGTAGGAAGGTCCGCGGGAGGGAACGGTTCGCCGTACCCGCGCAGTCCTACGGTCCGGACATGCCCGTATCGCAGTCGCCGTCAGCATCGCCGCCGTCCGTACCACCGTCATCCGCGTCGTCGGCACCCGTGCCGTCCGCCTCGGTCCCGCCGTCCGGGAGCGCCGCTCCCGAACCGCGGACCGGGGCACCCCGGTCCGCCGAGCCCGGCAGCCGCGAATCACCGACGGGACCGGCAGGCGCCGCCGAGCCGGAGCCGTCGTCGGTGTCTGTCCGGGCTGCCGAGCCGGAGCCGTCATCCGCGTCGTCGGCACCCGTGCCGTCCGCCTCGGTCCCGCCGTCCGGGAGCGTCGCTTCCGACCCGCGGACCGGGGCACCCCGGTCCGCCGAGCCCGGCAGGCCCGGCGCCGCCGAGCCGGAGTCCGCCGGGGCCCGGCCGCAGGGCTCGCCGGCCGTTGACCGGGCCGGATCCGTTCCGTCGGGTCCTGCCGCCGGGGCCGGTGGGCCCGAATCGCCGCCGGGGGCCGTCCGGACCGCCGTGAGCGGCCGGCCGGTCCCGGTGCCGGGATCCGTCCCGTCCGCCGGGTCGTCCGCGTGGGAGCGGCCGCGGATCACCGAGTTGCGGCTCTCCGCGTTCGCCGGGCACCGGCGGGCCGGGTTTCCGCTCGGGCCGCTCACCCTGTTCGCCGGGCCGAGCGGCAGCGGGAAGTCGACGGCGCTCCAGGCGTACGAGGCGCTGGCCCGGCTCGGGGGCGGCGCCGAGCTCGCGGAGGCGTTCCGGGACCCGGTCGCCTGCGTGCCGGAGCGCGCCCGGCCCGATGCCCAGCGGCGCCGCGGCTTCCGTATCGGCTGTACGGCCGACGGTGCCGAGGGCCCGGTCCGGCTCGACGTCGCGGTGCAGGCGGAGCCGGAGTTGCGCATCGTGGGCGAGCGGTTGACGGCGGGCGGGCTGGTGCTGCTCGAGACGGCCCTGCGCGACCCGGGCCGCAGGACGGTGCAGGCCGCCTGGCACACGGCCGGCTCGTCACCGGTGACCCGCGCCCCGCTCCCCGACGACCGGCTCGGTACCCCGCTCCTCCCGCTGCGGGTGGCCGGCAAGACGGACGGGCAGCGCCAGGTGCTCGCCGCCGCCGAGCAGATGGTCGTCGCCCTCCGCTCGGTCTTCGCCTGCGATCCCCGGCCCGACGGGATGCGCGCCGCCGTCCCCATGGGCTCCGGACGGCTCCTGTCCGGCTGCGGCAATCTCGCCGACGTCCTGTGGCGCACCCGCGCGGAGTGCGGCCGACGGCACGCGCAGCTGGTCGCGTCGGTGCGCGCCGGCTGCGCGGGCCCCCTCGCCGACCTGCTGGCCGAACCGCTGGGCGACGGAACCGTACGCGCGGTGCTCGACCGGGGCGACGGCATCCGTACGGCCCTCGGGCGGCTCGGCGACGGTGAACTCCGGTACCTGGCGCTGGCCCTGGTCCTGCTCACCGGCCCGAGCGTGCTGGACGTCGACCCGCCCGGCGAGGTCCCCGCGGCGCTGCGCTCGCTCACCGTCCTCGCCGACGGTCTGGACCGGGCGCTGGACTCCCGGCAGCGGGCGGAGCTGCTGCGGCTGGCGGCGTGGACCTGCGGGGCCGGACACATCCGGCTCCTCGGGACGGTCGGGGACGCCTCGTGGACCGCCGGGGCGGAGGGCGTGACGGTGGTACATCTGAAGCCGTGACAGAACCCCTGGACCTGGCGAAACTACAGCGCCGGCTGGCCGAGTTCGCGGCGGCCCGCAACTGGCAGCCCTACCACACCCCCAAGAACCTCGTGGCCGCCCTCAGCGTGGAGGCCTCCGAACTGGTCGAGATCTTTCAGTGGCTGACGCCCGAGGAGTCGGCCCGCGTCATGGACGACCCCGGCACCGCGCACCGCGTCACGGACGAGGTCGCCGACGTGCTCGCCTATCTGCTCCAGCTGTGCGAGGTGCTCGGCATCGACCCGCTGGCCGCGCTGGACGCCAAGATCGACCGGAACGAGGGGAGGTTCCCGGTGCCGGGGGACGGGGACGCGTAGCACTCCTGCGGAAGACCCCTGCTGAAGATCGCTCTCCGCTATTACTCTACGGAGTCAAAAAGCTCGCCGAATCCGAATTGTTGTCCAGGAATTTCCGTCTTCCTCTGGCTTCACGTCTCACACGCCCTCACTCTGGGTAGTGAACAAGGTGAGTTCCGGCGGACGGACGGGGGCAGCGTATGGACGCGGTGCGACTCATCGTGGCGAGCAGGCGTGCCCTGGCGGCCAGCAGTGAGGTGGCCCAGGCCCTGACCGAGGTGTGGCAGGCGCAGGCCCTGGCCCAGGCGATCGGCAGCCGGCTCGCGGTCTCCGGCCCGCCCGAACTGCGGGGCGAGGCCCTGGGCCTGACCGAGCTGGCGGGCCGGGGCTGCGGCGTCCTGGACACGCCGGCCCTGGACCCCGGCGACCTGCGCGCCGCCCAGCTGACCGAGCTGGACGACGCCCGCCAGGCCCTGCTCTGCCTCGGCGGCCTGCTCGGCGAGGTCGGTATCGCCCTCGTCGGCATCGCCAGTGCCGCGGCCGACGAGGCGACGTACTGGCAGTGCATGGAGGCGATCGACGCGGCGGACGAGTCCCGGGACCGCGTCCTGGAGATGCTCAGGAAGCTGGCGGCGAGGGAGGCGGCGTTGTCGGAGAGAGAGGCCGGGTGACCGTCGACTGAAGGTCCGCGTCCAGCACGGACAGGTCCGCGTTCAGTGCCGCCATGAGCTCCTCCATCTGCTGGAGAAGCCCTTTCGGGCGACCGGCGGAGCCACCCTGCTGCGGGACGGACTCTGCGGACTCTGCGGACTCTTCGGACACCACGGCTTCCTCGGCCCCCGGCCCCGCTGAGGCCGGTGCGGCTGACGCGCGACGGCGGCGACCGCAGCAGCGCGGCGCGTCCGTCCGGCGCGGGCGCCGGACGGTCCGGCACCGACCGCCCAACGATCATCGCCGGGGCCGGTCACCGGCCCCGGCAGCCCCCGGGCACGGGTTGACGCTTTTCACCCGCCCGTGGCGGATGGCGACGCCGGGTACCGGTGAGGTTGACGGGGCCACCGGCGTGCAGGATGGATCCATGGACCTTCGAATCTTCACCGAGCCCCAACAGGGCGCCTCCTACGACACCCTGCTCACCGTGGCGAAGGCCACCGAGGACCTCGGCTTCGACGCCTTCTTCCGCTCCGACCACTACCTCAGCATGGGCGACGTGGACGGCCTCCCCGGCCCCACCGACGCCTGGATCACCCTGGCCGGTCTCGCCCGCGAGACCAAGCGGATCCGCCTCGGCACACTGATGACCGCCGGCACCTTCCGGCTGCCGGGCGTGCTCGCCATCCAGGTCGCCCAGGTCGACCAGATGTCCGGCGGCCGGGTCGAACTCGGCCTCGGCGCGGGCTGGTTCGAGGAGGAGCACAAGGCGTACGGCATCCCGTTCCCGAAGGAGAAGTTCGCCCGCCTCGAGGAGCAGCTGGCGATCGTCACCGGGCTGTGGCAGACCAAGCTCGGCGACACCTTCGACTTCCACGGCACGTACTACGACCTCACCGGCTCGCCCGCGCTGCCCAAGCCCGCCCAGCAGAGGATCCCGGTGCTGATCGGCGGGCAGGGTGCGACCCGCACCCCGAAGCTGGCCGCTCAGTACGGCGACGAGTTCAACATGCCCTTCTCCTCGGTCGAGGACAGCGAGCAGCAGTTCGGCCGGGTGCGCGCCGCCGCCGAGGCGGCCGGCCGTCGTCCCGACGAACTGACGTACTCCAACGCCCTCGTCGTCTGCGTCGGCAAGGACGACCGGGAGGTCGCCCGCCGGGCCGCCGCGATCGGCCGCGAGGTGGACGAGCTGAAGGCCAACGGCCTGGCGGGCACCCCGGCCGAGGTCGTCGAAAAGATCGGCCGGTACGCCGGGATCGGCTCCCGGCGCATCTACCTCCAGATTCTCGACCTCGCCGACCTGGACCACCTGGAGCTGATCTCCAGCCAGGTCCAGTCCCAGCTGTCGTAGCGCGCCGGCCGACCGGTCCCGGTGCCCGGCTCACGAGTCCCGGGACCCGCCGGCCGCCGGCTGTGACGAGCCTGTGACCGGAACTATGGCTTCCGTCACCGCCCCGCCCGGCCGGCCCTGCTGAGATCGCCCGATGGACGACGATTCCCCGCTCGGCACCTTCTTCGGCCTGCTGAGCATCGCGGTCTGGCTCGCGGTCCCCGTCTGGGTGATCGCCGTCATCGTCAAGATCCTGTCCGTGGCACTCCCCGGCAGGCGCCCGGACCGGCGGCTCGAGCTGCTGCGCTGGTCGGCGTGGATGGCGGGCTGGGCCGCCGTCATCCTCTATCTGCTGGGCGCCGGAGCGGTCGCGTTCTCCGTGCACGAGTCCTCCTCCGGCGCGGACTCCACACCGGCCCTCGAGTGCCGCGACGACTTCCCGCCCGGCGTGCTCGTGGGTCAGACGGCCTCCTGGGTACCGCTCCGCTTCGACTGTGTCCTCGCCGACGGCAGCACCCACCCGAGCAGCCCCGCCTACTTCTGGATCAACACCTTCGTCGTCGGCCTGGGTCTCGCCGCCGTGGTCCTCGCGGTGCCGGCCGCAAGGATGTCCGACCGCGGACGGGAGCCGGACGCGCCGGTCGCAGGGCCCGGGGCGGGAGACGTTCCCCACCCCGGATGAGGACGATCAGGCCCCGGGCGACGCCGGTGTCCCCGCCGTCGCGCGGGATCGTAGGCGCCGGCGAGTTCTACATCGTGGCCGTCGTCCGTCGTCGTCCGTCGTCCGTCGTCGTCCGTCGCACGGGGCGCCGGGGAGACTTTTCGATCCCCCCGGCCCCCTGGGTTCAGCCGCGCTGTGCGAAGCCGTAGTCGAGGATCTTCGTCGCGTCCTTGAACCGCTGGTCCGCGGAGGTGTCCGCGAGGATGGTGCCCACGACCGTCCTGGAGCCGCGGGTGGCCGCGAACACCAGGCAGAACTTCGCCTCCGGGCCGGAGCCGGTCTTCACTCCGAACGCGCCCCGGTACGTGCTGAGGAGCTTGTTGGAGTTGTTCCACGGCGTCATGGCGTGCGTTCCGCCGCCGGGCCGGTACGACTGCATGTCGTCGTAGACCTTGGTGCCGACGACCTTCTTGAACGTCTTGTTCTTCAGCGCGACCCCGGCCAGCTTGGCCAGATCTCGCGGCGAAGAGTAGTTGTTCCCGTTGGACACCCCGTCGAAGGAGTCGAAGTGGGTGTTCGTCAGGCCCAGTTCGCGTGCCTTGCTGTTCATCTTGCCGATGAACGACTTGGTCCGCTTGGCCGTTGTCGAGCCCGTGCCGTAGGTGTCCGCCAGCGCGTAGGCCGCGTCGCAGC
Source organism: Streptomyces sp. NPDC054834 (assembly GCF_053611185.1). NCBI lineage: Bacteria > Bacillati > Actinomycetota > Actinomycetes > Kitasatosporales > Streptomycetaceae > Streptomyces > Streptomyces sp. NPDC054834. The sequence continues at coordinate 21,188 of NZ_JBSGZV010000033.1, forward strand.
CCGAGGGGAGCAGCAGGCCGTACAGCAGGTCGCGGGCCTTCATCGAGTCGCCGAGGATCAGGCTCGCGCTGGAGTAGCGCTGGGCACCCGTCGCCGGGTCGATGACGTAGTCGGTGTACTCCTTCTTGATCTTGATCTTCTTGTCGAGATTCACGTTCCGTTGCGACAGCACCACGAGCGCCGTCATGATCTTCGTGGTGGAGCCGGTCCGCAGCCGTCCGTCCGGCGCCTTGCCGAAGAGCTGCCTGCCGGTGGCCGTGTTCACGGCGTACGCGCCCTGGGCCGACACCTGCGGCGCCGCCGCGGCGGTCCGCGCCACGGCGGCGACGGACGGCGCCGTGGCCGCCTGGGCGGGAGCGGTCGCGAGGACCCCCGCGCCCAGGACGGCACCGGCCGCCACCGCGACGGCGGCTCTTCTGCGTACCCGGGCACCCTGGCCGATGGTCATGGTTCCCCCTTCTGTCAGTGGTCAGTTGACGAGGGGTCACTTCATCAGGTCCGGGGTCCGGCAGCCGTAACGGAGATCACATGACTCTTCTGTGAACGCCTTGTGTCGGAACTGTGGGCTCCATCACGGCGCGCATGATCCAGGGCTGATCGTATGACCCGGTGCGTAAACTCCTCCCTCTCGCTCTCACCGGCCTGCTCGCCGCGTCGGCATGCCAGTTCGTCGGCGGCGACGACACCGACGACGGGGCCCACCGCCTCAACGCCATGAAGGCGTTCCCACTGCACGCCTACATTCCGGACTCGACGTCCCGTGACGGAAAGGCCGCCGGCACGGCGCAGTGGATCCTCGCCAAGCAGTGCATGGTCCGGCTCGGGTTCACCGGCTTCAGGGCGCTCGACATCAGGACGGTCGAGTCGACGTACCCGGTGCGGAAGGGAACCCTCACCAGCAGCAGCAAGGTCGGCGACGACAGCCCGTACGGCGTGGACGATCCCGACCTGGCGGCCGAGCACGGCTACCACAACCGGCGGCGGGAGGAGTCCGGCGACCAGCCCATGGAGTGGGCCGCCGACCAGTACACGGCCCTGACCGGCACCTTCGAGTCCGGCGACAGCCGCCAGGCGCACGGCAACCCCATCCCCAAGAGAGGCTGCATGGGGGAGGCGACGCGGAAGATATTCGGCCCCGAGCCCAAGCCGACGAAGGTCGGCGGCGTGAAGCTCAGCGGCTACTACTCGATCGCCGCGGAGCTCTGGTACGAGGCGCACAAGCAAGCGAAGAAGGACCCCGCCTGGAAGAAGGCCGACCGTGCCTGGTCGGACTGCATGAAGGACAAGGGCCTCCACTACCCCGACCCGGACGAGGCGTCCACCGACACCGACTGGTACCGCACGGACGAGCCTTCGGACAAGGAGAAGGAGACCGCGGCCGCCGACGCACAGTGCAAACTCGACACCGGCTACATCCAGGCCGTGCACGCCGTCGAGAGCCGCGCGCAGAAGACCGCCATCGCCAAGAACAAGAAGGCGCTGGACGACCGGCGCGCCGCCGACGAGCGGGCCATGGCCAACGCCCGGAAGATCGTCGACAAGTCCTGAGCGCGGCGGCCGGCCGCTGCCGTGCGGAAACAAGAAAACAGGTGGTCAGCGGAGGTGCCGACGGGGAGACTCGGGACATGTTCCTGACCATCGGCACAACCGGCACTCCGGAACGCCCCGCCACCGACCTCGGCTTCCTGCTGCACAAGCATCCCGAGAAGGCACAGGCGTTCTCCACCTCCTACGGCACGGCGCACGTCCTCTACCCCGAGGCGGACGCCGAGCGCTGCACGGCGGCGCTGCTGCTGGAGGTGGACGCGGTGGCGCTGGTGCGGCGTGGGAAGGGCAAGGGGCGTGGCGGGGCTCCCGACGCGGCGCTGGCGCAGTACGTCAACGACCGGCCGTACGCCGCCTCCTCACTGCTCGCGGTGGCGCTGAGCAGCGTCTTCTCCAGCGCGATGCGCGGGGTGTGCAACGCCCGGCCCGAGCGGGCCACCGAGCCGCTGCCGCTGCGCATCGAGGTCCCCGCGCTGCCCGCCCGCGGCGGCCCCGACCTCGTGCGCGGTCTCTTCGAGCCGCTCGGCTGGGCGGTGACCGCCGATCCGGTCGCCCTGGACGCCGAATTCCCCGAGTGGGGCGACTCGCGTTACGTGCGTCTCGTGCTGGAGTCCTCGCGGCTCACCCTCGCCGAGGCCCTGCGTCACCTCTACGTCCTGCTTCCCGTCCTCGACGACGCCAAGCACTACTGGGCCGCCTCCGACGAGGTCGACAAGCTGCTGCGCGCCGGTGAGGGCTGGCTGCCGGAGCACCCGGAGCAGAAGCTGATCACCAGCCGCTATCTGTCGCGGCGCTGGTCGCTGACCCGTCAGGCGATGGAGCGGCTGGAGCTGGTGCGGCTCGCCGAGGCGGACGACAGCGAGGTCGAGGACATCGACAACGCCGTCGAGGCCGAGACCGAGACGGAGGAGAAGCCGACCCCGCTCGCCGTGCAGCGACGGGACGCGATCACCGCCGCGCTGAAGCAGTCCGGTGCCGCCCGCGTCCTCGACCTCGGCTGCGGCCAGGGCCAGCTGGTGCAGGCGCTGCTGAAGGACGCGCGGTTCACCGAGATCGTCGGCGTCGACGTGTCGATGCGCGCGCTGACCATCGCCTCCCGGCGTCTCAAGCTGGACCGCATGGGGGAGCGGCAGGCCTCGCGCGTCAAGCTCTTCCAGAGCTCGCTCGCGTACACGGACAACCGGCTCAAGGGGTACGACGCCGCCGTGCTCAGCGAGGTCGTCGAGCATCTCGACCTGCCACGGCTGCCCGCCCTGGAGTACGCGGTGTTCGGCGCGGCCCGCCCTCGCACGGTCCTCGTGACCACCCCGAACGTCGAGTACAACGTCCGCTGGGAGAGCCTCCCGGCCGGGCATGTCCGGCACGGCGACCACCGCTTCGAGTGGACGCGGGAGGAGTTCCGGGCGTGGGCGCACGCGGTGGCCGAACGGCATGGCTACGGCGTGGAGTTCGTACCCGTCGGACCGGACGACCCCGAGGTCGGGCCGCCCACGCAGATGGCCGTTTTCGAATTGAACACAGCCACCGAGAAGAACCAGAAGAACCAGAAGAACCAGAAGAACCAGAAGACCGAGAAGACCGAGAAGACCGAGAAGGAGGCGAAGGCAGCATGACCGAGACGCAGAACGGGACACGGGCCCAGGGACGGGTTCTCCCCGTCACCGACCTCTCCCTCGTCGTGCTCGTCGGCGCCTCCGGCTCCGGCAAGTCGACCTTCGCCCGCCGGCACTTCAAGCCGACCGAGGTGATCTCCTCCGACTTCTGCCGGGGCCTGGTCTGCGACGACGAGAACGACCAGAGCGCGACCAGGGACGCCTTCGACGTCCTGCACTACATCGCGGGCAAACGCCTCGCCGCCGGCCGCCGCACGGTCGTCGACGCGACCAGCGTGCAGCAGGACGCCCGGCGGCAGCTGATCGACCTGGCCAAGCGGTACGACGTGCTGCCCATCGCCATCGTGCTGGACGTCCCGGAGGACGTCTGCGCCGAGCGCAACGCGGTCCGCACCGACCGGGCCGACATGCCGCGCCGGGTCATCCAGCGGCACATCCGCGAACTCCGCCGTTCCGTACGGCACCTGGAGCGCGAGGGCTTCCGCAAGGTGCACGTCCTGCGCGGTGTGCAGGACGTGGAGCACGCCACCGTCGTCACCGAGAAGCGGTTCAACGACCTCACCCACCTCACGGGCCCCTTCGACATCATCGGCGACATCCACGGCTGTGCCTTCGAACTGGAGTCGCTGCTGGGCAAGCTGGGCTACACCGACGGCGTCCACCCGGAGGGCCGTACGGCCGTCTTCGTCGGTGACCTCGTCGACCGCGGCCCGGACAGCCCGGGTGTACTGCGCCGTGTGATGTCGATGGTGAAGTCGGGCAACGCGCTGTGCGTGCCCGGCAACCACGAGAACAAGTACGGCCGCTACCTCAAGGGCCGCAAGGTCCAGCACACCCACGGACTCGCCGAGACCATCGAGCAGATGGAGGGCGAGAGCGAGGAGTTCACGCGGGAGGTACGCGAGTTCATCGACGGTCTCGTCAGCCACTACGTCCTCGATGGCGGCCGGCTGGTCGTCTGCCACGCGGGTCTGCCCGAGAGGTACCACGGCCGGACGTCCGGCCGGGTCCGCTCGCACGCCCTGTACGGGGACACGACCGGCGAGACCGACGAGTTCGGGCTGCCGGTGCGGTACCCGTGGGCGGAGGACTACCGGGGCCGGGCCGCGGTCGTCTACGGCCACACGCCCGTCCCCGAGGCCACCTGGCTCAACAACACCATCTGCCTGGACACCGGCGCCGTCTTCGGCGGCAAGCTCACCGCACTGCGCTGGCCGGAGCGCCAGCTGGTGGACGTACCGGCCGAGCGGGTCTGGTACGAGCCGGCGAAGCCGCTGCGGACCGAGGCCCCCGGTGGCCACGACGGCCGGCCCCTCGACCTGAACGACGTGCACGGCCGCCGGGTGGTGGAGACCCGGCACTCGGGCCGGGTGTCCGTCCGCGAGGAGAACGCGGCCGCCGCCCTGGAGGTCATGAGCCGCTTCGCGGTCGACCCGCGCCTGCTGCCGTACCTGCCGCCGACCATGGCACCGACGGCGACGTCGCAGGTGGACGGCTACCTGGAGCACCCGGTCGAGGCCTTCGCGCAGTACGCGGCCGACGGGGTCGCCCGGGTCGTGTGCGAGGAGAAGCACATGGGCTCGCGGGCGGTGGCGCTGGTGTGCCGGGACGCGGACGTGGCGCGGAAGAGGTTCGGGGCTGGGGGCACCTCCCGCGCGAGCGAAGCCGAGCGTGGGGGAGGTCCCACGGGCTCGCTGTACACCCGTACCGGCCGTCCGTTCCTCGACGACCAGGAGGTGACCGAGGAGATCCTCGGACGTTTGCGGTCGGCCGCCGACGCGGCCGGTCTGTGGGAGGAGCTCGCCACCGACTGGTTGCTGCTCGACGCCGAGCTGATGCCGTGGTCGCTGAAGGCGTCCGGGCTGCTGCGGTCGCAGTACGCGGCGGTCGGCGCTGCCTCGGGCGCGGTGTTCCCGGGTGCGCTCGCCGCGCTGGAGGGTGCCGCCGCGCGGGGCGTCGAGGTGACCGACCTGCTGGCCCGCCAGCGCGAACGGGCCTCCAACGCGGCCGCGTTCACGGACGCGTACCGGCGCTACTGCTGGACCACCGAGGGCCTGGACGGCGTACGCCTGGCACCGTTCCAGATCCTCGCCGTCCAGGGCCGCAGCCTCGCCGCCCTGCCGCACGACGAGCAGCTCGCCCTGCTCGACCGGCTGGTGGAGCACGACGGCAGCGGCCTGCTCCAGACCACCCGGCGGCTCTACGTCGACACCGGTGACCCGGAGTCGGTGCGGGCGGGCGTCGACTGGTGGCTGGAGATGACCGGTCGCGGCGGCGAGGGCATGGTCGTCAAGCCGGTGGGTGCGCTGGTGCGCAGCAGTGAGGGGCGGCTCGTCCAGCCCGGCATCAAGTGCCGGGGCCGTGAGTACCTGCGGATCATCTACGGTCCGGAGTACACGCGCCCCGACAACCTCGCCCGCCTGCGCAACCGATTCCTCAACCACAAGCGGTCGCTGGCGGTCCGCGAGTACGCGCTGGGTCTGGAGGCCCTGGACCGGCTCGCGGACGGTGAGCCGCTGTGGCGGGTGCACGAGGCCGTGTTCGGCGTGCTCGCGCTGGAGTCGGAGCCGGTGGACCCCCGGCTGTGAGTGTCCCGGAACACCCTTGTGTCACACAGGTACCCGTCCATATGGTGGACTCCCGTAAGGCGCAAGGGTGTTCGATGTGACGCGTCCCTGGGGAGTGGACATGGAGATCAAGAAGGTCGTCGTGCGCGAGGACCGGAGCACCAGCCGCCGGCCGGCGATCCTGGAGAAGCGGCCGACCCGCTGAACGGAAGACGGCGGAAAACTGCATGCGTGTTCACTTGGTGACGATGCCGTGGCATCCGATCGACCTTCCTTCACTGCAACTGGGCCTGCTGCACCGGCTGGTGCGGCAGGCCCGGCCGCGTGACGAGGTGACGGAGTTCCACGGCTCGCTGCGCTGGGCGGAGTTCCTGCTGGAGCGCTCCGGCGGCCGGCTGCGGCCCGGCGACTACGTGGAGGTCGGCAGCGACTCGATCTTCCACGGCCTCGGCGACTTCGTCTTCTCGGGTGTCCTGTACGACGACCCCGGCTGGGGGACGGCACGGCTGCGGGGCTACGCGGCCGCGCGGGGCGTCTTCATCGACACGGCCCTCGCCATGCGTCCGTACGCGGCGGAGTTCATCGCGGAGTGCGCGACCGAGGTGCTGGCAGCGGAGCCCGATGTCGTCGGGTTCACCAGCACCTTCATGCAGAACGTCGCCTCGCTCGCTCTCGCGCGTGAGCTCAAGCGCCGCCGCCCCGGGCTCGTCGTGGTCTTCGGCGGCAGCAACTGCGACGGCCCCATGGGGCACGCGCTGCACCGCAATCATCCGTTCGTGGACCAGGTGGTGCGCGGCGAGGGTGAGTACGCCTTCCCCGCCCTCTTACGTCACCTGGACGAGGGCACACGCCCCGTGGACGTCCCCGGCCTGTGCTGGTGGGACGGTCACACGTCCCGGGCCAACCCGGAGACCCGGCGGACGGTGGCCCCGGCCGACATACCCTCGCCGGACTACGACCAGTGGCAGGCCGCCCTCGAGGCCTCCCCGGTCGTGGAGTACGTCCACCCGAAGCTGGTCGTCGAGGGGGCGCGGGGCTGCTGGTGGGGCGAGAAGCACCACTGCACCTTCTGCGGGCTCAACGGCACCTCCATGGCCTTCCGCGCCAAGCCGGGGGAGCGGCTGTGGGACGAGGTCGACCACCTGGTCCGGCGCCATCGCCTCCTCGACGTCGTCACGGTCGACAACATCATCGACATGGCCTACTTCCGGGACTTCCTGCCCCGTGTCGTCGACAGCGGCTGGGACCTGCGGCTGCACTACGAGGTCAAGTCCAACCTCACCCGCGACCAGCTCGGCCTCCTGGGCCGCTCCGGCACGGTGCACATCCAGCCCGGCATCGAGAGCCTGGGCAGCAGGGTCCTCGACCTCATGGACAAGGGTGTCACCGGCGCCCGCAACGTCCGCACCCTCAGGGAGTGCGAGAACCACTCGCTCACCTGCTCCTGGAACCTCCTCTACGGCTTCCCGGGCGAGACCGCCGAGGACTACGACCCGGTGATCGACCAGCTCCCGGCCCTCGTCCACCTCCAGCCTCCCAGCGGTGCCCATCGGATCCAGCTGGAGCGGTTCAGCCCGCACTTCACCGACCCGGAGCTGGGCTTCGGCAAGCGGCGCCCGGCGCAGATGTACCAGCACGTCTACGACCTGCCCGAGGAGGAGCTGACCGATCTCGTCTACCTGTTCGACACTGAGGACGCCGGCATCGGCGGTCCGGTCGAGCGGCGTCTGAAGGAAGCGGTCGCCGCGTGGCGGGCCGGGCATCCGCACTCCCGCCTGGAGTACGAGGAGGGCTGCGAGGAGGAGGGAGCCCTCCTGGTCCACGACCGCCGGCACGGCCGACCGCACACCACCCACCGCTTCACCGGCTGGTCCGCGGCCGCCCTGCGCCACCTGGAGGACGGCCGCACCGAACCCGCCCTGCACCGGCTGCTGACGGCGGACGGCCACGAGGTCTCCGCCGACGCGCTCACCGCCTGGCTCCAACAGGCCTTCGCCCTGGGCCTGTTGTTCCGCGACGGCCGGACGTACGTCTCCCTGCCCACCTGGGACGCGCCGGTCCGCCTGCCCGACGGCGCGGGGGTGACCGGATGACCGGGCCGCCCACCACCGTCCCGCACCGCGTCACCGGCCGCCGGGTCGAGGTGACCGAGCCGCTGCGGCTGGGCGCGGGCGGCCGGGAGACCGCGGAGGCGGTGCGGTTCCTGCGCGACTGCCAGGGACTGGGGCTCACCGTCACCTGGGAGGCGGCCGGCACGGAGATCCCGTACGACGTCCGCAACCTGCGCCACCTGCCCCCGCCGGTCGAACACCCGGACGAGCGGCCCGAGTTGACCGACTGGCGGGCACGTCACCGCCACGGGCTGCTCTACCACCGGCGCGGCCCGGACTTCGTCACCGTCCTGGACCGCAGGGAGCCCGGCGGCGCGGCCCGGCTCACCCTCGACCACCCCGAACTGGTCGCCGCCTTCCACACGTTGCTGGAGCCCACGCCCCTCGGTGAACTGTCCCACGCCCGGCGGACGGCCACCGGCCTGCTGGCCGCCGAGCGGCTGGCCCTGGTCACCGACGGCTGGGCGGTGACCCTGCCGCCCCGCATCCGGCGCTGGCCCGTTCCCTGCACCGCCGTCTGAGGACCGTCGTCAGCCCGCCAGCCGCAGCCGCCGCCCGCAGACGCCCACCCGGACGGTCTGCCCCCAGGTGAGCTCCAGCGCGTCGCTCTCGATGCCGTCGCCGAACGCGATGAGGCGGTCGGACTCGACGGCGAGCGACAGGGCGGCGGAGGCCCGGAGTTCCCCGGCGACCAGGGACGTCCCGGTGGCGGGTGACGGCCAGGCCTCCCGGACGAACCACACCAGGCGGTCCTCGGCCGGCGCGGGCAGGGCGAGGCGGCTGCCCCGCTCCTGCCACACCGACCGCAGCCACCCGGTCGCGCCCGTCCCCGTGCCCACCAGCACCCCGGAGGAGGCCTGGGCCTCGACGACACCCCCGTCGCCGTCGAGGCCCAGGCGGTAGCGGGCCGTCTGGTGACCGGCCGCCCCGAGATAGATCTCGTTGAGCGCGACCAGCCGCTGAGTGTCGTCGGCGACGGCCTCGACCATCGTGAGCTCCTCGGCGCCGGTGCCCCGGGCCGGGACGGCCGGCAGCAGGGCCGCGGCGTCCTCGGGCCGGTGCCGCACCAGCACGCCCGGATTGCGGCCGGGGTCGGTGTCGATGCCCACCACCGGCTGGCCCGTGAGGTACTTGGCCACGTTCGCCACCAGCCCGTCCTGGCCGACCACCACGACCACGTCCTCCGGTCCGAAGAGGAAACGGTCCAGATCGCCCCGCTCGACCGTGGTCCGGCGCCAGGTCAGCGGCACCGCCGAGGCGACCTCGGCCAGCGCCCGCCGGGTGCGGTGGTGGCGGTCGGCCACCTCCTCGACGGCCCGGCCCCGGGAGGCGAGGAAGAAGGCGGCCTGCCCGTGCGTACCGTGGCGGGCCAGCAACTCCTCGTACTCCGTGGTCCGGTGGACCAGCACGGCGCGCGGGGCGAGGCTCACGCCGGCTCCCCGGTCCCCAGCTTCGCGAGCAGACCCGTCAGCACGTCCGGGGACACCGTCACGCTGTCGATCCGCGGCAGGTTCTCGGCCAGCCGGGTCCCCGTGAGGGCGTGCAGCGTCTCGACGTCGACCTCCGCGTGCACCCGCAGCCAGGCCGCCTGCGCCTCGGCCCGCGCCGCGCCGACCTCCCGCGCGCCCTCGGCCTCGGCACGGGCCAGCCGTACCGACCGCGCGGCCTCCGCCTCCGCGAGCTTCACCGTGCGGGCCGCCTCCGCCTGGGCCCGTACCGCGTCCGCCGCCGCGTGCTCCTCGGCCTCCCGGCGGGCGTTGGTGCCGCGCTGTTCGACCAACTGCTCCTCGCGGCGGGCGAGTTCGATCTGGCTGGCGAGTTCGTTCTCGGCGATCGCCCGCTCCCGCTCGACGGCCACCGCCCGCCGTTCGTAGGTCGCCCGGTCGGCCTCCTGCTGGATCTGCTCGCGTGCCGGCGTCCGCAGTGCCCGCTCCACCTCCGGCTCGGGCCGCAGCGCCACCACCCGGACGGCGACGACCTCGATGCCGGTCGCCGGGAGCCGCGGCTCCGCGCCCAGGCCCGCCGTGATCCGCTCGCGCACCGCCGTCACGCCGTCCACGAGCGCGGTCGCCAGCGGGGTGCGGGCCAGCACGTCCAGGGCGTGCTGCTGGGCCGTCTCGGTCAGCAGCGTGCCCAGTTGCTCCAGCGGGGCGCCCCGCCACACACCGGTGTCCGGGTCTATGGAGAAGTCCAGCCGGGCGGCGGCCACGGCCGGGTCGCTGATCCGGTAGGTCACCGTCGCCTGCACCGCCACGTCCTGGAAGTCGGCCGTGCGGGCGTGGAAGGTCATCGCCAGCTCCCGGTCGTCCACCGGCACCTCGGACAGCGCGGCGGTCAGTGCGCGGTACCAGAAGCTGATCCCCGGCCCGTCGTGCGCCGGCCTGCCCGAGCGGTGGTGCCGGATGTGCGCCGTCGGGGCGCCGCGCAGGTGGCGCCAGCCCAGGCGCCGGGTGATGTCGGCCATCGGACCCCCTCGTTCCTTTTCGTCATGAGGACGATAAGCGATCGAACCACTTGTCGTCAATGGGACGAGAACGAGAAACCGCAATGCGAGGGTGAAACGAGAAGGCGGTGGCCAGGATGGAGGCATGGGATTCCATGTCGACTCCGAGGCCGGGCGGCTGTGCCGCGTCATCCTGCACCGGCCGGATCTGGAGCTGAAAAGGCTCACCCCCAGCAACAAGGACGCCCTCCTCTTCGACGACGTGCTCTGGGTGCGCCGGGCGCGCGCCGAGCACGACGGGTTCGCCGACGTGCTGCGCGACCGCGGGGTCACCGTCCATCTCTTCGGCGATCTGCTGGCCGAGACCCTGGACGTCCCCGAGGCCAGGTCGCTCGTCCTGGACCGGGTCTTCGACGAGAAGGAGTACGGCCCCCTCGCCACCGACCACCTCCGCGCCGCGTTCGAGACCCTGCCCGCGCCCGAGTTGGCCGAGGCGCTGATCGGCGGCATGACCAAGCGGGAGTTCCTCGAGGCGCACGCGGAGCCCACCTCCGTCCGCTTCCATGTGATGGAACTCGACGACTTCCTCCTGGGCCCCCTGCCCAACCACCTGTTCACCCGGGACACCTCCGCCTGGATCTACGACGGGGTCGCCATCAACGCCATGCGCCTGCCCGCCCGGCAGCGCGAGACCGTGCACTTCGAGGCGATCTACCGGCACCACCCGCTGTTCCGCGACGAAACGTTCCGCGTCTGGTCCCAGGGTCAGGCCGACTATCCGTCCACCATCGAGGGCGGCGACGTCCTGGTGATCGGCAACGGCGCGGTCCTCATCGGCATGAGCGAGCGCACCACCCCGCAGGCCGTGGAGATGCTCGCGCACAAGCTGTTCGCGGCCGGCTCGGCGAGCACGATCGTGGCCCTGGACATGCCCAAGCGGCGCGCCTTCATGCACCTCGACACCGTGATGACCATGGTGGACGGCGACACGTTCACCCAGTACGCCGGGCTCGGCATGCTCCGCTCGTACACCATCGAACCGGGCGCCGGGGACAAGGAGCTCAAGGTCACCGACCATCCTGCCGAGCACATGCACCGCGCGATCGCCGCCGCGCTGGGGCTGAGTGAGATCCGGGTGCTCACCGCCACCCAGGACGTGCACGCGGCCGAGCGCGAGCAGTGGGACGACGGCTGCAACGTGCTGGCGGTCGAGCCCGGGGTAGTCGTCGCCTACGAGCGCAACTCCACCACCAACACCCACCTGCGCAAGCAGGGCATCGAGGTGATCGAGATCCCGGGCAGCGAGCTGGGGCGGGGGAGGGGCGGGCCGCGCTGCATGAGCTGCCCCGTCGAACGGGCGCCTGTATAGAAATGTGGAATGTCGTATAGACTTCCAGGGTTCCTGTTTCCCGTCCCCCCGGAGCGCCCCATGGCGACAGTCCCGACCGCCCTCGCCGGCCGCCACTTCCTCAAGGAGCTGGACTTCACCGAGGAGGAGTTCCGCGGTCTGGTCGAGCTGGCCGCCGAACTGAAGGCCGCCAAGAGGGCGGGGAGCGAGCCGCAGCACCTGCGGGGCAGGAACATCGCGCTGATCTTCGAGAAGACCTCGACGCGCACCCGCTGCGCCTTCGAGGTCGCCGCCGCCGACCAGGGCGCCTCCACGACGTATCTCGACCCGTCCGGCTCGCAGATCGGGCACAAGGAGTCCGTGAAGGACACCGCACGCGTCCTCGGCCGCATGTTCGACGCCATCGAGTACCGGGGTGACAGCCAGGCCGACGTCGAGGAGCTGGCCGCGTACGCCGGGGTCCCCGTCTACAACGGGCTCACCGACGACTGGCACCCCACCCAGATGCTCGCCGACGTGCTCACCATGACCGAGCACTGCGCCAAGCCGGTCGGCGGGATCGCCTTCGCCTACCTCGGTGACGCCCGCTTCAACATGGGCAACTCCTACCTGGTCACCGGCGCCCTGCTCGGCATGGACGTGCGGATCGTGGCGCCCAGGGAGTACTGGCCCGCCGAGGACGTCGTCGCCCACGCCCGCAAGCTCGCCGAGGGCAGCGGCGCCCGCATCACCCTCACCGAGCAGGTCGACGAGGGCGTCGCCAGCGCCGACTTCGTCGCCACCGACGTCTGGGTCTCCATGGGCGAGCCCAAGGAGGTGTGGGCCGAGCGCATCGCCGCGCTGGCGCCGTACGCGGTGACCATGGACGTACTGCGCGCCACCGGCAACCCGGACGTGAGGTTCCTGCACTGCCTGCCGGCCTTCCACGACCTCGGCACCAAGGTCGGGCGGGAGATCCACGAGACCTACGGCCTGACCTCGCTGGAGGTGACGGACGAGGTCTTCGAGTCGAAGCACTCGGTCGTCTTCGACGAGGCCGAGAACCGGCTGCACACGATCAAGGCGGTCCTCGTCGCCACCCTGGCCTGATCCACTTCGCCAGGGCTTGTCCAACCCGCCTCACCAGGCCTTATCCTGACCGGCGGCCCGGAGCCACCCCTTCCAGGGCCACCGCCGCGACGAACCCGGTCGCACCCGCACCATCAGAAACGAGCACCACCCGCATGCCCGCTCCCCGCATCAAGCCCCCCGCGCTCCTCGTCGCCGAATCCGGCGCCGACCGTGAAGGCCACGGACTCAAGCGCACCATGGGCCTCTTCCAGCTGATCTGCTTCGGCGTCGGCGCGATCGTCGGCACCGGCATCTTCGTCGGCCTGTCCGACTCGGTCGCCCAGGCCGGTCCGGCCGTCGTCGTCTCCTTCGTCCTCGCGGCGATCACCTGCGTCTTCACCGCCTTCTCCTTCGCCGAGCTGGGCGGCGCCATCCCGGTCTCCGGATCGTCGTACTCCTTCGCCTACGCCGGTCTCGGCGAGTCGACCGCCTTCCTGGTCGGCTGGTGCCTGCTGCTGGAGTACGGCATCTCCATCTCGGCGGTCGCCGTCGGCTGGAGCCAGTACGTCAACGAACTCCTGCACAGCCTCACCGGCCTCCAGCTGCCCGCCGCCCTCAGCGCCGGACCGGGCGACGGCGGAGTGGTCAACCTGCCCGCCGTGATCGTCATCGCCATGGGCTGTGTGCTGCTGGTGCGCGGCGTCCGCGAGAGCGCCGGGGCCACCGCCGCCATGGTGGCCGTCAAGATCGCCATCCTCGTCGCCTTCTGCGTCATCGGCTTCAGCGCCTTCAAGGACGGCAACCTCACCCCGTTCGCACCCGCCGGCCTCGGCGGCATCGGCGCGGGCACCACGGCCGCGTTCTTCTCCTACATCGGCTTCGACGCGATCACCACCGCCGGTGAGGAGGCGAAGAACCCCCGCCGGGACATCCCGGTGGCGATCCTCGTCTGCATGGCTGTGGTCACCCTGCTGTACTGCGCGGTCGCGCTCGCCGCGATCGGTGCCATCGGCGGCGACCAGGTCGCCGGCCGGCCCGCCGCGCTGTCGTACGTCGTGGGCGAGGTCACCGGTTCGGCCGTCGGCGGCGGGGTGATCGCCTTCGGCGCGGTCGTCGCCATCGCCTCCGTGGTGCTCGCCGTGATGTACGGCCAGACCCGCATCCTGATGTCGATGTCCCGGGACGGGCTGATCCCGGGCGTCTTCGCGAAGGTGTCGCCGAAGACCGCCACCCCGGTCGCCGGCACGCTGATCGTCGCGATCGTCTTCGCGGTCCCGGCGGCCTTCGCCTCGCTGGACGCCGTGATGAACCTGTGCACCATCGGCACGCTCGCCGTCATGGCCGTCGTCAACGTCTCGGTGATCGCCCTGCGCCGCCGCGAGCCGGGCCTCGCCCGCAGCTTCCGGGTGCCGCTGTACCCGGTCGTCCCGCTGCTCGGCGTCGGCTTCTGCCTGTACCTGATGTACGAGACGGGCTGGACGACCTGGGTCCAGTTCGCGGTGTTCCTGGCGGTGGGCTTCGGGGTGTACGCCGGCTACGGGCGCCGGAACTCCCGGCTGGCCGCCGGCGGGGCCGAGGCCGATGCCACGGACGGGGTCACGCGGGACGCCGCTGAGCGGGCACCACAGGCAGTCTGAACCACACCGCCTTGCCCGCCTCGGTGGGCCGGTGCCCGCAGGCCGAGCTGAGGGCGCGGATCAGCAGCAGACCGCGCCCGCCCTCCTGCCAGGGATCGGGCGGCTCGATGACGGCACGGGTGAGATGGCCGGGCGGCGCGGGGTCCGGGTCGTGCACCTCGACCCGGCAGCCGGTGGGGGCGATCTCCACCACCAGCTCGATCGGGCCGGTGCCCGCGGTGTGCTCCACCGCGTTGGCCACCAGCTCCGCCGTGAGCAGCTCCGCGGTGTCGCAGTCGGCCGCGTGCTCCTGCTCGGCCAGCGCCGTGCGGACCAGCGCACGGGCCACGGGCACCGCGGCGGCGGTGTGCGGCAGCGCGACGCGCCAGGAGGCGGGGGCTGAGGGGCGTTCGTACAAGGCGGATCCGTTCATGGAGCAGGCTGTCCTGCTTTCAACCGTATGCATGGTACGGGGCCCGACTACAGAGTCCCTCGACGGGCACCGCAGGGAGCCTTCGGCTCCCGGTACCGGGCGGCTTACCCAGGCCGACGCCCCGCCTCTCACACGGGGTCCCGCTGTTACCGGAGTGTCGACTTCCTGTGACCGATGTGACCGGGCTCATGCGGACCGCCCGACTCGGCCGCCCACCTCTGTCGCGCCCACCCGACTATGTCGTGCCCACCGACTCTGTCGCGCACTCATGACGACAGTCACAAATAGGTGATAGCTTCGTGGGGTAGAGCCAGCATGAGTCACGTGGCACCGCTGCCCAGGGAGGCCGCACGTCATGAGTCCCTTCACCGGCTCCGCCGCCCGCACCGCCCACTGGGAGCACCTGCGCGTCGCGCTCGCGGACGGGGTCGCCACCGTCACCCTGGCCCGTCCCGACAAGCTCAACGCCCTCACCTTCGGCGCCTACGCCGACCTGCGCGACCTGCTCGCCGAGCTGTCCCGCGAACGGTCGGTCCGGGCCCTGGTGCTGGCCGGCGAGGGCCGCGGGTTCTGCTCCGGCGGCGACGTCGACGAGATCATCGGCGCCACCCTCGCCATGGACACCGCCCAGCTGCTCGACTTCAACCGGATGACCGGGCAGGTCGTGCGGGCCGTACGGGAGTGCCCCTTCCCGGTGATCGCGGCAGTGCACGGGGTCGCGGCGGGGGCGGGAGCGGTCCTGGCCCTGGCGGCGGACTTCCGGGTGGCCGACCCGAGCGCCCGGTTCGCGTTCCTCTTCACCCGGGTCGGCCTGTCCGGCGGCGACATGGGCGCGGCCTATCTGCTGCCCCGCGTGGTCGGCCTCGGCCACGCCACCCGCCTGCTGATGCTGGGCGAGCCCGTGCGGGCACCCGAGGCCGAGCGGATCGGCCTGATCAGCCAGATGACCGAGGAGGGCCGCGCGGACGAAGCGGCGCAGGCCCTCGCACGCCGCCTCGCCGACGGTCCGGCCCTGGCACACGCCCAGACGAAGGCACTCCTCACGGCCGAACTGGACATGCCCCTGGCGGCAGCGGTCGAGCTGGACGCCTCCACGCAGGCGTTGCTGATGAACGGCGAGGACTACGCGGAGTTCCACGCGGCGTTCACCGAGAAGCGCCCCCCGAAATGGCGCGGGAGGTGACATGAAGGTCGCCGTGATCGGTGGTGGCCCCGGCGGCCTGTACGCCGCGGCGTTGCTCAAACGCCTCGACCCCACCCGCGAAATCACCCTCTGGGAACGCAACGCCCCCGACGACACCTTCGGCTTCGGCGTGGTCCTCTCCGACGAGACCCTCGGCGGCATAGAACACGCCGACCCGGTGGTCTACGAGGCCCTCCAGAGGGACTTCGTCCGCTGGGACGACATCGACATCGTCCACCGCAACACCCGCCAGACCTCCGGAGGACACGGCTTCGCCGCCCTCGGCAGGAAGCGCCTCCTCGAAATCCTGCACAAGCGGTGCCGTGACCTCGGCGTGGAACTGCGCTTCCGCAGCGAGGCCCCCTACCCGGCCTGGCTCTCCGAGGCGTACGACCTCGTCATCGCGGCCGACGGTGTGCACAGCGCCACCCGCGAGGCCTACGCCCATGTGTTCCGGCCCCGTGTGGCCACGCACCGCTGCCGCTACATATGGCTCGCCGCCGACTTCGCGTTCGACGCCTTCCGCTTCGAGATCGCCGAGACCGAGCACGGCGTGATGCAACTGCACGGCTACCCGTATGCCCACCCGTCTCCCGACCACCACCCCTCAACGAGGCCCCCCGGGCCACAGAATCAATTCGGCGCCTCCACCGTGATCGTCGAGATGCGTGAGGAGGTGTGGCGGGCCGCCGGTTTCGAGGAGATGGACGAGCAGCAGTCCGTCGAGCGCTGCGCCAAGCTCTTCGCCGACGCACTCGGCGGCCGCCCGCTGCGCTCCAACAACTCCGCCTGGACCACCTTCCGCACGGTCGTCAACGACCGCTGGTCCTGCGGCAACGTCGTCCTCCTCGGCGACGCCGCCCACACCGCCCACTTCTCCATCGGCTCCGGCACGAAGCTCGCCGTCGAGGACGCCCTCGCGCTCGCCGCCTGCCTGACGGAACAGCCCACCCAGGCCGAGGCGCTGACCGCGTACGAGGCGGAGCGCAGGCCCGTCGTCGCCTCCACCCAGCGCGCCGCCCGCGCCAGCCTCGAATGGTTCGAGAACCTCCGGCTGTACCTCGGCCAGCCGCCCCGCCAGTTCGCCTTCAACCTGCTCACCCGGAGCCGCCGGGTCACCCACGACAACCTACGGCTGCGCGACGCCCGCTTCACCGGGACCGTGGAGCACGAGTTCGGCTGCCCGCCGGGCACGCCCCCGATGTTCACGCCGTTCCGGCTGCGCGGCCTGACCCTGCGCAACCGGGTGGTCGTCTCACCCATGGACATGTACTCGGCCAAGGACGGCGTCCCCGGTGACTTCCACCTCGTCCACCTGGGCTCCCGGGCCCTCGGCGGCGCCGGGCTGGTGATGACCGAGATGGTGTGCGTGAGCGAGGAGGGCAGGATCACCCCCGGCTGCACCGGCCTGTACACCGGCAGGCAGGCCGAGTCCTGGCGGCGGATCACCGACTTCGTGCACGAGCAGGCCCCGGGCACCGCGGTCGGCGTGCAGCTCGGCCACTCCGGCCGCAAGGGCTCGACCCGGCTGATGTGGGAGGGCATCGACGAACCGCTGCCCGACGGCAACTGGCCGGTCGTGGCCGCCTCCCCGCTGCCGTACCGACCGGGCAGCCAGACCCCGCGCCAGCTCTCCCGCGCCCAGCTGACCGACATCCGCGAGCAGTTCGCGGCCGCCGCCTTGCGGGCCGCCCGCGCCGGTTTCGACCTGCTCGAACTGCACTGCGCGCACGGCTATCTGCTCTCGGGCTTCCTCTCCCCGCTGACCAACCTGCGCACGGACGCCTACGGCGGCTCACTGGAGAGACGGCTCCGCTTCCCGCTGGAGGTCTTCGACGCGGTACGCGGGGTGTGGCCGGGGGAGAAGCCCATGACCGTGCGGATCTCCGCCACCGACTGGGCCGAGGGCGGCAACACCGCCGAGGACGCCGTCGAGATCGCCCGCGCCTTCGCCGCGCACGGCGCCGACGCGATCGACGTCTCGACCGGGCAGGTGGTCGCCGAGGAGCGGCCGGAGTACGGGCGCTCGTACCAGACACCGTTCGCGGACCGCATCCGGAACTCGGCGGGCATCCCCGTGATCGCCGTCGGCGCGATCTCCTCCTGGGACGACGTCAACTCCCTGATCCTCGCGGGCCGCACGGACCTGTGCGCGCTGGCCCGCCCGCACCTGTACGACCCGCACTGGACGCTGCACGCGGCGGCCGAGCAGGGCTACGAGGGCCCGGGCGTGGTCTGGCCCGCCCCCTACCGGGCGGGCAGCCGGCGCCCGCAGACCGGACGCACGGACGCCCCCAAGCCCCGGCTCACTCTGGGGAGCTGACCTCCGCCATGCCCGCGGTGAGCGTGGCGCCGTCCGCCGGGTCGATCAGGATGAACGCGCCCGTGCGCCGGGAGACCGCGTAGTCGTCCAGGGCCGGCGGTTCGGCGGTGCGCAGGGTGATCCGGCCCAGGTCGTCGGCGGTCAGTTCGGGGGCGCCGGCGAGCTCCCGGACGACCGCCTTGACGGTTCGGGTGGTGTGCTTGAGCAGTACCCGGTCGCCGACCCGCAGCGGGCGGTCGGCCAGGTGGCACACGGCCGCCGTGACGTCCCGGGAGAGTGCGGGCGCGTCCGGCCCGGCGGTGATCATGTCGTCGCGCGAGACGTCCCGCCGGCCGGCCAGGCGCACACCGATCGACTATGGATCTTCTCCGTGAGCGGCACCGTCTGGAGGGGGTTGCGGGTGCCGTCGGGGCGTTCCTTGAGCACACCGCGGTCGATGTAGTCCTGTACGGAGGCCACATGGAGGCGCAGTCCGTGCCGTTCGACCGTCCGGTCCCGGTACTCCAGCACCTCGGGGAAGTCGTGCCCGGTGTCCACGTGCAGCAGGGCGAACGGCAGGCGGGCCGGGGCGAACGCCTTCAGCGCCAGGTGCAGCATGAGGATGGAGTCCTTGCCGCCGGAGAAGAGGATCACCGGCTTCTCGAACTCGCCCGCCACCTCGCGGAAGATGTGCACCGCCTCGGACTCCAGCGCGTCCAGGTGGGAGAGGGGGTGGTTCACACCAGCCCCCGCTCCGCCAGCAGCGCGTACACCGCGTCCGCGGACTCCCGGGGCGTCTGCCGCTCGGTCCGCAGCACCAACGCCGGGTCGCTCGGCGGCTCGTACGGGTCGTCGACCCCCGTCAGCCCCGTCAGCTCGCCCGCGGCCTGCCTGGCGTACAGGCCCTTCACGTCCCGCTCGCCGCACACCTCGACCGGGGTGGCGACATGCACCTCCAGGTAGGGCGTCCCGCTCTTGTCGTGCCGGGCGCGCACCGCGTCGCGGCTGTCGGCGTACGGCGCGATCACCGGGACCACGGACAGCACGCCGTTGCGCGCCAGCACCTCGGAGACCAGGCCGATGCGCTGCACGTTGGTGTTGCGGTCCGCCCGCGAGAAGCCGAGGCCGGCGGAGAGGAAGCGGCGTATCTCGTCGCCGTCGAGGACCTCCACGCGGTGTCCCGCGGCCTTCAGCCGGTCGCCGAGGAGACGGGCGATGGTCGTCTTGCCCGCGCTCGGCAGCCCCGTGAGCCAGACGGTGGCTCCCTGAGCCCTTGCCGTGGTGGTCATGCGCAACAGTCCTCTTTCTTACCCGGCCGGCGATCGTTGAACGCTAGGTAAGAAACTTGAGAAGAGGGACAGAGGAACCTGAGGGTTCCGTTAGCGGCGCATGATGTGACCAGGGTCATACTGCGGCGAAGGCTGCCCCGGCGTCCCTGAGCCGCTCGTGCAGCCCCTGGAACACCGCCGCGGAGCGCGCCCCCGGCCAGTCGGCGGGCAGCAGCCGGGCGGGCAGACCGGGGTCGGTGTAGGGCAGGTGACGCCAGGCGTCGAGGGCGAGGAGGTAGTCGCGGTAGGCCTCCTCGGGCGGGGTGTCCGAGCGCCGCTCCCAGGCGTGCAGCACGGGCGCGTGCACATCGAGGAACGCCTCGTGCGCCTTGGCGATCGCCGCCAGGTCCCACCAGCGGGCGACCGCCTCGACGGTGGGCGCGAAGCCCAGGTGGTCGCCGCGGAAGAAGTCGACGTACGGATCGAGCCCGAGGCGCTGGAGGGTGTGCCGGGTCTCCTCGTGCAGCCGGGCCGGTGCGATCCACACCCCCGGGGCCGCCGTGCCGAAGCCCAGGCCGGCCAGCCGGGAGCGCAGCACGTGCCGCTTCTGCCGCTCCGACTCCGGCACCGAGAACACCGCGAGCACCCAGCCCTCGTCCTGCGGGGCCGCCGTGGCGTAGATGCGCCGGTCGCCGTCGTCCAGCAGCTGCACGGCCTCGGGTGAGAGCGCGTACCCGGCCGCGCCTCCGGCGGTGCGGGCCGGCAGCAGCAGTCCTCGCCGTTTCAGACGCGACACCGACGAGCGCACGGAGGGCGCGTCCACGCCGACCGCGGCCAGCAGTCCGATCAGCTCGGCGACGGGCACCGGGCCGGGCATGAAGCGGCCGTACGCGCCGTAGAGCGTGACGATGAGGGACCGGGGGGCGTGCTGCTCGGACACGTTGATCATTTTAGGTCTTCGACATCACTGCTGGTCACCTTTGGTGCGCAGCCGGAAACGCTGTAGCTTGCCGGTGGCGGTGCGCGGCAGCGCGTCCAGGAAGACGAACTCGCGCGGGCACTTGTACGGCGCCAGCTCGGACCTGACGAAGGCACGCAGCGCCTCCGCGTCCCGCGCCGCGCCCTCCCGCACCACGGCGTACGCCACCACGATCTGTCCGCGCGCCTCGTCCGGCCGTCCGACGACCGCCGCCTCCACCACGTCCGGGTGACGCAGCAGTGCGTCCTCCACCTCCGGGCCGGCGATGTTGTAACCGGCGGAGATGATCATGTCGTCGGCGCGGGCCACATAACGGAAGTATCCGTCGCCGTCCCGGACATACGTGTCACCGGTGAGGTTCCAGCCGTCACGCACGTACTCCCGTTGCCGCGGGTCGGCGAGATAGCGGCAGCCGATCGGTCCGCGTACCGCCAGCAGACCGGGCTCGCCGTCGGGCACGGGGTCGCCGTGCTCGTCCTGCACCCGTGCTTGCCAGCCCGGTACCGGCAGGCCGGTCGTCCCGGGCCGGATGTGCTCGTCGGCGGCCGAGACGAAGATGTGCAGCAGCTCGGTGGCGCCGATGCCGTTGATGACGCGCAGGCCGGTGCGCTCCTGCCAGGCCCGCCAGGTGGCGGCGGGCAGGTTCTCGCCGGCGGAGACACAGCGCCGCAGGGACGACAGGTCGTGGCCGGCGGGCTCCTGGAGCATCGCCCGGTACGCGGTCGGCGCGGTGAACAGCACCGACACGCGGTGCCCGGCGATCGCGGGCAGCAGCTGCCTGGGGCCCGCCTGTTCGAGGAGCAGGGAGCTGGCCCCGGCCCGCATCGGGAAGACGACCAGCCCGCCGAGGCCGAAGGTGAAGCCCAGCGGGGGACTGCCGGTGAAGACGTCGTCCGCCCGGGGTCTGAGCACATGCCTGGAGAAGGTGTCGGCGATCGCGAGCACATCCCGGTGGAAGTGCATGCATCCCTTGGGGCGACCGGTGGTGCCGGAGGTGAACGCGATCAGCGCCACGTCGTCGCAGGCGGTGTCCACGGCCCGGTACGGCGCCGCGGGCGTCGCACGGTGGAGGATGTCGTCCGGCGCGTCTCCGCCGTACGTCGTGATCCGCAGGCCCGGTATCTCGGCCTTCGCCAGGTCGTCCACGGCGCGGATGTCGCACAGGGCGTGCCCCACCCGGGCGATCTCGCACATCGTCGCCAGCTCGTGCGGCCGCTGCTGGGCCAGCACGGTGACCGCGACCGCGCCCGCCTTCAGCACCGCCAGCCAGCAGGCGGCGAGCCACGGCGTGGTCGGGCCGCGCAGCAGGACGCGGTTGCCCGGGACCACCCCGAGGTCGCGGGTCAGGACGTGGGCCACATGGTCGACGCGGGCGCGGAGGTCGCCGTACGTCCACGACGGGCCCTCGACGGTGTGGAACACCGGGCGGCCGGGGGCGGCGTGATCCAGCAGCTCGGCCGCGCAGTTCACCCGATCGGGGTAACGCAGCTCCGGCAGATCGAAGCGCAGCTCGGGCCATTCGCCGGGCGGCGGGAGGTGGTCGCGCGCGAAGGTGTCGACGTGGGCCGAGACATGCATGGCGGTTCGCCCCCTTGCCGGACAGGCCTTGACGGTGGGCTCGCGCAAGCGAGCGTATCGCGTTGGTGACGACAGTCAACCTGACGCGATACCGTCGGGGGAGAGGCGAGGAGAGACACGGGAGAGGAGACCGGCGAATGCCCGCATTCTCGCTCGAACCGGAGCAGACGGCCTGGTGTGCCGAACTGCGCACACTGGCCGCCGAACGGCTGCGCCCGCTCGCCGAGAAGGGCGAGCCAGGCCGCGTCAACCGCCCGCTCGTCGCCGAACTCGGCCGCCTCGGTCTGCCGGCCCGCCTGTTCACCTCCGGCGCGCTCGACCTGTGCCTGATGCGCGAGTCGCTCGCCCAGGTCTGCACCGAGGCCGAGACCGCCCTGGCCCTCCAGGGCCTGGGCGCCCACCCCGTCCACGCCCACGGCACACCGGCCCAACGGGAGCACTGGCTGCCCCGTGTGGCCGACGGCAGCGCGGTGGCCGCGTTCGCCCTGAGCGAGCCGGGGGCGGGATCGGACGCGGCGGCGCTGTCCCTCACGGCCCGGCCCGACGGTCCCGGGCGCTGGCGGCTCACCGGCGAGAAGTGCTGGATCTCCAACGCACCCGAGGCGGATCTCTACACCGTGTTCGCGCGCACCACCCCCGCAGCGGGCGCCCGCGGCGTGACCGCCTTCCTGGTGCCCGCGGACCGCCCCGGACTGACCGGCGCCGCGCTGGAGATGCTCTCCCCGCACCCCATCGGCAGCCTGGACTTCGACGCCGTACCCGTCACCGCGGACGACGTCCTCGGCGAGCCGGACCGCGGCTTCCGGGTGGCCATGGGCACCCTCAACCTCTTCCGGCCCAGCGTGGGCGCCTTCGCGGTCGGCATGGCACAGGCGGCGCTGGACGCCACCCTCGCCCATACCGCGCGCCGCGAGGCCTTCGGCGGCAAACTCGGCGATCTCCAGGCCGTCGCCCACCGGGTCGCGGAGATGGCGCTGCGCACGGACGCGGCACGCCTGATGGTGTACGCGGCGGCGACCGCGTACGACGCCGGCGCCCCGGACGTCCCCAAGCGCTCGGCGATGGCGAAGCTGCTCGCCACCGAGACCGCGCAGTACGTCGTCGACGCGGCCGTCCAACTGCACGGCGCCCGCGCCCTGCGCCGCGGCCACCTCCTCGAACACCTCTACCGCGAGGTGCGCGCCCCACGCGTCTACGAGGGCGCCAGCGAGGTGCAACGCGGGATCATCGCCAAGGAGCTGTACGCCCACCTGGAGGCCCGATGACCGTCGAGCGTGTCAACCCGCCCGAGCTCTCCCCGCCCACCGGCTTCTCCCACGCGGTCGTCGCCACCGGCGCCCGGATCGTCTTCCTCGCGGGCCAGACCGCGCTCGACCCCGACGGCAAGGTCCTCGGAGACACCCTCCCCGAACAGTTCGAGCAGGCCCTCGGCAACCTGCTCACCGCCCTGCGCGCGGCCGGCGGCACCCCCGACCGCCTCGCCCGCGTCACCGTCTACACCACCGACGTCGCCGCCTACCGCCGCCACGCGCCCGAACTGGGACGCGTCTGGCGGAGGCTGGCCGGCCGCGACTACCCCGCGATGGCCGTCGTGGAGGTCGTACGACTGTGGGACGACCGGGCGACGGTGGAACTCGACGGGTTCGCCGTGCTCCCGTGACGATGGGGACCGAGCCGGTCAGGCCGCCATGGTGAGCCGCTCGGCCGACACCCGGTGGGGCGCGACGATCCGGCCGTCGGGCAGCAGCTCACCGGTGTCGTCGAAGACGATCTTCCCGTCGCACAGGAGACTCCAGCCCTGCTCCGGATGTGCGGCCACCACATGGGGGGCGCCGCTGTCGTGGGACGGGCACTGGTGGGAACACATGGCGCACCTCCGCATCGGACGGAACGGGTGCCGGGGCGGCACATCCGTTCGCCCGGTAGAAGAGACCATGCGCCCTCCCGGGGCCCGGCCGGAACGGCCCGCCGCGAAGTGTGTCAACACGCGGACGGCTCCGGGACCGTTCCACAACCGTCGTGACGCGCCACCGATGTCGTGACGCGCCACCGATGGGGTGACGGTCACGCCCGGGCCCACCCGATGCAGGTACCAGTGGAACCCCACCGCACGATCCGGGAGTCAGCCCATGCCCGTACGCCCTGTCCTCGGCGCGGCCGCCGGTGCCGCCGTGCTGCTGCTCACCGCGGCCGCCGCCCCGGTGCTGCTGTTCGCCGCGGCCGTCGCCCCCGCGGCCGCCGACCCGTACGAGACCGTCACGGTCGACCCGACGGGCCGCGTCGCCGCGGACGGCACCGTCAGCCTCTCCGGCACCTACCGCTGCACCGCCGGCACGGGTCCGGTCTTCGTCAGCTCGTCCGTCGGCCAGAGCGCCCTGTCCGTCACACACGGCATCGGCGGGACCGTCGCCCGCTGCGACGGCGCGGAGCACCGCTGGAACAACTCC
Organism: Streptomyces sp. NPDC054834; assembly: GCF_053611185.1. Taxonomy (NCBI): domain Bacteria; kingdom Bacillati; phylum Actinomycetota; class Actinomycetes; order Kitasatosporales; family Streptomycetaceae; genus Streptomyces; species Streptomyces sp. NPDC054834. The sequence continues at coordinate 45,671 of NZ_JBSGZV010000033.1, forward strand.
GGCCGGATCCCGGGGGACGCGGTCCGGCCCGGCGTGGCACACGTGGAGGCCACCATCCTGGAACTGCGCCCCCAGAACGGCCTCCCGCTGCCGTACTTCCACGCCGTCCGGCAGCGGGACGTGACCCTGGTCCAGCAGTGACCGTGATTACCTCGGTCGTCTGGTCCGTCCGTCGTGCTCCTCCTCCCCGTCCTTGTTGCCGACACCGTCGGGGAGCGGGGCGAGGTGGCCTCCCGTGGCGACCTTGGCCACCATCTCGGCGAGTTGTCCGCAGGCTCGCGCGATCTCCCTCTGGGACTGGTTGCGCTCGCTGACGGCCGCCGCGAGGAGCAGGGCGGTCAGCGCCGAGGAGCCGTTGAACGCCTGAAGGGTGATCATGTCGGTGAGCAGGTCGTGACCGGCGACTCGCGCCGCTCGGAGAGATAGAGGTCACCGTAGGTCTCGCCACGGACACTGATGGCGACGCCGAGCAGGCCGTGCGGGAGCGGGTGGCCGGGCGGAAACCCGGAGGACGGCGAATGGGCCGGGATGTTCTCCAGCCGGAGGGGCCCGGCGTCGTGGATCGGGTGCCCGAGGGCTCCCGGACCGAGAGGGGAGTCGGTCTCGGCGAGCGCGGTGTGTTCCTGTTCGGACAGACCGGCGGAGATGAACTGCTGCAAGTGGTCTCCGGACTCGTCGAGTACGCCGAGAGCCCCGTAGCGGGCGCCGACCAGTTCCATGGCGGTGGTCACGATGCGGTGCAGCACCGCGGGCAGCTCGACCTCCCGGCTGATGGCCACCACCGCGTCCAGCAGGCCCTGCAACCGGTCCATGGCGTCCAGCAGGGCGCGCAACTGATCGTCGATGCGGCCCAACTCGGCGCGCAGGCGTTGGCGCAGGCCGGGAAGCTGAGCCTGCTTGACTGGTTCCCCTTCCCCGATTCCTGCCATCCCTCCGGCCTCCTTACTAAGAAACAGGATGGCGTATGGGCATAAAGCGGGCGCCGTGGCGTCAAGAGGGCAATGCGCCCCGCCGTTTGGTCGGCCGGCCGCGCTCTGACATCATGAGGCAAAACGGAACCTTGTTCCGAAATCGACGGCAGGGCGATGAGGAACACTGTTCCGTGGCAGGCGCGGCGGCGAAGGGAGCGATGCGGTGAACGACGGCGACGAGGGCGCGAGGCGGGCGGCCCGGTCCAAGCGGGCGGACGCCCGCCGCAACGAGAAGACGCTGCTCGACGCGGCCGCCGCGGTCTTCGTCACGTCGGGCGTGAACGCGCCGGTACGCGACATCGCCGCCGAGGCCGGCGTCGGCACGGGCACGATCTACCGCCACTTCCAGACCCGGGCGGATCTCATCATCGCCGTCTACCGGCACCAGGTCGAGGCCTGCGCCGAGGCCGGTCCGGCCCTGCTGGCGACCAGCGCGACTCCGTACGCCGCACTGGGGCAATGGATCGACCTCTTCGTCGACTTCCTGGTCACCAAGCACGGACTCGCCGCCGTGCTCCAGTCCGGCGACGCCGGTTTCGACACGCTGCACGCCTATTTCCTCGACCGCCTCGTGCCCGTGTGCACCCAACTGCTCGAAGCCGCGACCGCCTCCGGCGAGATCCACTGCGAGGTGGCGGCCGTCGAACTCATGCGGGGCGTAGGGAACCTCTGCATCGGCGCGGACAGCGATCCCCGCTACGACGCACGCCGGCTGGTCGCCCTCCTCATCGCGGGCCTGCGCCGGCCGAGCTGACCATCGACGGACGCCGCCGCACGCACCCCTTGCCCGCGGCGGCATCCGCTCCGTCAGATGTCCCGGAAGATCTCGATCTGCGCCCCGATCGAGTTCAGGCGCTCGGCGAGGTCCTCGTAACCCCGGTTGATGACATACACGTTGCGCAGCACCGACGTGCCCTCGGCGGCCATCATCGCCAGCAGCACGACCACGGCGGGGCGCAGTGCGGGCGGGCACATCATCTCGGCGGCGCGCCAGCGGGTCGGGCCCTCGACCAGGACGCGGTGCGGGTCGAGCAACTGGAGCCGTCCGCCGAGGCGGTTGAGGTCGGTCAGGTAGATCGCGCGGTTGTCGTAGACCCAGTCGTGGATCAGCGTCTTGCCCTGGGCGACCGCCGCGATCGCCGCGAAGAACGGGACGTTGTCGATGTTCAGGCCGGGGAACGGCATGGGGTGGATCTTGTCGATGGGCGCCTCCAGCTTGGAGGGCCGGACGGTCAGGTCCACCAGGCGGGTGCGGCCGTTGTCGGCGACGTACTCCGGGCTGCGGTCGTGGTCGAGGCCCATCTCCTCCAGTACGGCGAGCTCGATCTCCAGGAACTCGATCGGCACCCGGCGCACCGTCAGCTCCGACTCGGTGACCACGGCGGCGGCCAGCAGGCTCATCGCCTCGACCGGGTCCTCGGAGGGGGAGTAGTCCACGTCGACGTCGATGTCCGGCACGCCGTGCACGGTGAGCGTGGTGGTGCCGATGCCCTCGACCTTGACGCCCAGGGCCTCCAGGAAGAAGCAGAGGTCCTGGACCATGTAGTTGGAGGACGCGTTGCGGATGACCGTGACGCCGTCGTGCCGGGCGGCGGCCAGCAGCGCGTTCTCGGTGACGGTGTCCCCGCGTTCGGTCAGCACGATCGGCCGGTCCGGGCGGATCGAGCGGTCGACCTGCGCGTGGTACTGGCCCTCGGTGGCCGCGATGTCCAGCCCGAACCGGCGCAGCGCGATCATGTGCGGCTCGATGGTCCGGGTGCCCAGGTCGCAGCCGCCGGCGTAGGGCAGCTTGAAGTGGTCCATGCGGTGCAGCAGGGGACCGAAGAACATGATGATGGACCGCGTGCGGACCGCCGCCTCGGCGTCGATCGCCGCGATGTCGAGCTCGGCCGGCGGGACCAGCTCCAGGTCGACGCCGTCGTTGATCCAGCGGCTGCGCACCCCGATGGAGTTGAGCACCTCCAGAAGGCGGTACACCTCCTCGATCCGCGCCACCCGGCGCAGCACCGTGCGCCCCTTGTTGAGCAGTGAGGCGCACAGCAGGGCCACGCAGGCGTTCTTGCTGGTCTTCACGTCGATGGCGCCGGAGAGCCGGCGGCCGCCGACCACGCGCAGATGCATCGGACCCGCATAGCCCAGCGACACGATCTCGCTGTCCAGGGCTTCACCGATTCGGGCGATCATCTCAAGGCTGATGTTTTGATTGCCGCGCTCGATGCGATTGACGGCGCTCTGACTGGTGCCGAGCGCCTCCGCGAGCTGCGCCTGTGTCCAGCCTCGGTGTTGCCGGGCGTCACGGATGAGCTTGCCGATGCGTACGAGGTAGTCGTCTGCCATGGGGTTGAGGTTATCTCAGATATGAGATGGCGCCTGTTGGGGGGTCCGTTCGGGTGATGCCCCGTCAATGTTCCCTGCGCGAACGGGTGCGACGCCACCCGAAAGGCCCCGGCAAATCCACCGATGTCGTACTACGTCCGCTGCTGCTGTGCGTGTGGTGCGGGCTGTGCCTGCCGCCGGTCGTGATGGACCAGGAGTGCCGGTTGATGTTCAGTCGCACCCCGGGCAGGATCCGGAAGCTCTTGCGGAACGTGAGCGGCATGTCTGCCTCCTTCGACGGTCGCCGGACTGAGTGCCGCTCAACCCGGATACCCCCGGGTGGTCCGGGCATGACCATCCGGCCCCCATGTACTAGAGTTATCTCGACATCGAGATATCTGCCGAGGCGCACCGTAGCCGCCACTCCGGTAAGGGATGCCTAACTTAGCCTTACCTTATTGGATCGGCCAAGCCGGCGTGGCGGCAGGATTGACGGTGGTACGCGCACATCAATGAAGGAGACTGTCGTGTCGGCGAACAGCTTCGACGCCCGCAGCACGCTGCAGGTGGGCGACGAGTCGTACGAGATCTTCCGGCTGGACAAGGTGGAGGGCTCGGCCCGGCTGCCGTACAGCCTCAAGGTCCTGCTGGAGAACCTGCTCCGCACGGAGGACGGCGCGAACATCACCGCCGACCACATCCGTGCCCTCGGCAGCTGGGACTCGCAGGCGCAGCCCAGCCAGGAGATCCAGTTCACGCCGGCCCGCGTGATCATGCAGGACTTCACCGGCGTGCCCTGTGTCGTGGACCTCGCCACCATGCGCGAGGCTGTCAAGGAGCTCGGCGGCGACCCCGCGAAGATCAACCCGCTCGCCCCGGCCGAGCTGGTCATCGACCACTCCGTGATCGCCGACAAGTTCGGCACCAACGACGCCTTCAAGACGAACGTCGAGCTCGAGTACGGCCGCAACAAGGAGCGCTACCAGTTCCTGCGCTGGGGCCAGACCGCCTTCGACGAGTTCAAGGTCGTCCCGCCCGGCACCGGCATCGTCCACCAGGTGAACATCGAGCACCTGGCCCGTACCGTCATGGTCCGCGGCGGCCAGGCGTACCCCGACACCCTCGTCGGCACCGACTCGCACACCACCATGGTCAACGGCCTCGGCGTCCTCGGCTGGGGCGTCGGCGGCATCGAGGCCGAGGCCGCCATGCTCGGCCAGCCGGTCTCCATGCTCATCCCGCGCGTCGTCGGCTTCAAGCTGACCGGCGAGCTGCCCACCGGCACCACCGCCACCGACCTGGTGCTCACCATCACCGAGATGCTGCGCAAGCACGGTGTGGTCGGCAAGTTCGTCGAGTTCTACGGCGAGGGCGTCGCCGCCACCTCCCTGGCCAACCGGGCCACCATCGGCAACATGTCGCCGGAGTTCGGTTCCACCGCCGCGATCTTCCCGATCGACGACGAGACCCTGAAGTACCTCAAGCTCACCGGCCGCTCCGAGCAGCAGGTCGCGCTCGTCGAGGCCTACGCCAAGGAGCAGGGCCTCTGGCTGGACCCGAAGGCCGAGCCGGACTTCTCCGAGAAGCTCGAGCTGGACCTCTCCACGGTCGTCCCGTCCATCGCCGGCCCGAAGCGCCCGCAGGACCGCATCGTCCTCGCCGAGGCCGCCCAGCAGTTCGCGAAGGACGTCCTCAACTACGTCGAGGCGCCCGCGCAGCAGGCCGCCGCCACGACCTCCCCGGTCGACGAGGCAAGCGACGAGTCCTTCCCGGCCTCCGACGCCCCGGCCTACGGCCACCAGGAGAACGGGGCCGGCGCACCGCAGCACGCTGCCGGCACCGGTGCGGCCGTCCCGTCGAACCCGGTCACCGTCACCGGCCCCGACGGCACGAAGTACGAGCTGGACCACGGCGCGGTCACCGTCGCCGCCATCACCTCCTGCACCAACACCTCGAACCCGTACGTCATGGTCGCCGCCGCCCTGGTGGCCAAGAAGGCGGTCGAGAAGGGCCTGACCCGCAAGCCCTGGGTCAAGACCACCCTCGCCCCGGGTTCCAAGGTCGTCACCGACTACTTCGACAAGGCGGGCCTGACCCCGTACCTCGACAAGGTCGGCTTCAACCTGGTCGGTTACGGCTGCACCACCTGCATCGGCAACTCCGGCCCGCTGCCGGAGGAGGTCTCCAAGGCGGTCAACGACCACGACCTCGCGGTCACCTCGGTCCTCTCCGGCAACCGGAACTTCGAGGGCCGTATCAACCCCGACGTCAAGATGAACTACCTGGCCTCCCCGCCGCTGGTCGTCGCGTACGCGCTCGCGGGCTCCATGAAGGTGGACATCACGCGTGACGCCCTGGGCACCGACCAGGACGGCAACCCGGTCTTCCTGAAGGACATCTGGCCCTCCGAGGCCGAGGTCAACGACGTCGTGGCGAACGCCATCGGCGAGGACATGTTCAACAAGTCCTACTCCGACGTCTTCGCGGGCGACGCCCAGTGGCAGGCGCTGCCGATCCCGACCGGCAACACCTTCGAGTGGGACGCCGAGTCGACGTACGTCCGCAAGCCCCCGTACTTCGAGGGCATGGGCATGGACCCGGAGCCGGTCTCCGACATCTCCGGCGCCCGCGTCCTGGCCAAGCTCGGCGACTCGGTCACCACCGACCACATCTCCCCGGCCGGCGCCATCAAGGCCGACACCCCGGCCGGCAAGTACCTCACGGAGCACGGCGTCCAGCGCGCCGACTTCAACTCCTACGGCTCCCGCCGAGGCAACCACGAGGTCATGATCCGCGGCACGTTCGCCAACATCCGCCTGCGCAACCAGATCGCGCCGGGCACCGAGGGCGGCTACACCCGCGACTTCACCCAGGCCGACGCGCCGGTGTCGTTCATCTACGACGCCTCCCGCAACTACATCGAGCAGGGCATCCCGCTGGTCGTCCTGGCCGGCAAGGAGTACGGCTCCGGCTCGTCCCGCGACTGGGCGGCCAAGGGCACCGCGCTGCTCGGCGTCAAGGCCGTCATCGCCGAGTCGTACGAGCGCATCCACCGCTCGAACCTCATCGGCATGGGTGTCCTTCCGCTTCAGTTCCCGGAGGGCGCCTCGGCCGAGTCCCTCGGTCTGACCGGCGAGGAGACCTTCTCCTTCACCGGTGTCGAGGAGCTCAACAACGGCACCACGCCGCGCACGGTGAAGGTCACCACCGACACGGGTGTCGAGTTCGACGCGGTCGTCCGCATCGACACCCCCGGTGAGGCCGACTACTACCGCAACGGCGGCATCATGCAGTACGTGCTGCGCAGCCTGATCCGCAAGTAAGCGACTGCGGCACGGCCGTCGAGGGCCGCATCCCCGGACACGGGGGTGCGGCCCTTCGCCGTATCCGTCCCAGGTCATCACCGACCCTCAGGGTGAACACAGCGTTCCCTCAGCAGACCGGGACAGGATCGGTACATGACCGGCACCCCTGGCCCCCGAACCGGCCGCGTCCGCGTGCTGATCGTCGACGACGAGCCCGGCCTCACCGAGCTGCTCTCCGTCGCGGTCACCGAGGCGGGCCGGCGGCCGTACCCGGCGGCCGACGGGCACAGCGCGCTGCGGCTCGCCCGCGGCTGCGCCCCGCACGCCGTCGTGCTCGACGGGATGCTGCCCGACCTCGACGGGATCCAGGTGCTGCGCAGGCTGCGCCACGAGATGCCGCGGCCGCCCGTCCTCATGCTCACCGCCCGCGACACCCTCGAACACCGCCTCCACGGCCCCGAGTCCGGCGCCGACGACTACGTGACCAAGCCCTTCTCCCTGGAAGAGGTCGTACTGCGGCTGCGCGGACTGCTGCGCCGGGCCGGTACCGAGCAGACACCGGGTGACGACCGTGTCCGCGTGCTCGGCGACCTCGTCCTGGCCGAGGAGACCCGCGAGGTGAACCGGGCGGGCACCCCGATCCGGCTCACCGCCAAGGAGTCCGACCTGCTCGGCCTGCTCCTCGACCACCCGCACCAGGTGCTCAGCAAGGCGCAGATCCTCGACCACGTCTGGAGCAGCTCCTTCGACGGCGGCGGCAACCTCGTCGAGGTCTACGTCTCCAACCTGCGCCGGAAGATCGACAAAGGCCGGGCGCCGATGATCCACACGGTGCGCGGCATGGGATACGTCATCCGGGCCGGGGAGGACGGCAGATGACCGCCGAACCGCGCACCCGGCCCGGCGGCCGCTCGCTGCGCACCCGCATGCTGGTCTTCGTCACCGTCACCCTGGTCGCCGTGTGCGCCGCGATGGCCCTCACCACCGTCTTCGCCCAGCGCGCCTACCTCATGGGCAATCTGGACGACCGGGTGAGTGACGCGGCCGAACGCAGCGTGGGCGGCGCCGCGCTCCACCCGGAGCTCACCGCCGACCTGGCCTTCCTCAACGAGAACGGTCACCCGGCCGGCATGCTCGCCGCCCGCCTCGACACCCACGGCACGATCCTCTCCGCCGCCGTCGTCAGTCACGACGAGCCGCCGCGCACCCTCACCTCCGCCCAGCGCACCGCCCTGCGCGGCATCACGGCCGACGGCTCGACGCACACCCGTACGGTGCCCGGACTCGGCAGGTACCGGGTCACCGCCCTCGACGCGGACGGGGTCCGGGTCCTCACCGGCCTCCCCATGGACGACGTACTCGACACCATCGGCGGGCTGGTGGAGGTCGAGGCCTCGGTCGCAGGCGTCGGGCTCGTGGTGGCCGGCTGCGTCTGCGCGGTGGTCATCCGGCGCCAGCTGCGCCCGCTCGGCCGGGTCGCCGCCACGGCCGTGGAGGTCTCCCGCGCACCGCTCGGCCGCGGCGAGGTCACCGGCCTGACCCGGGTGCCCGAACAGGACACCGACCCCGGCACGGAGGCCGGCCAGGTGGGCGCCGCCCTCAACCGCATGATCGACCACGTCGAGGCCTCCCTCGCCGAACGCCGCCGCAGCGAGGAGCGCATGCGGCGCTTCCTGGCCGACGCCAGCCACGAACTGCGCACCCCGCTCGCCTCCATCGCCGGATACGCCGAGCTGATGAACCGCGGCACGGGGCGGATCGAACCCCTCCTGGCCTGGCGCCGGGTGTCGGCCGAGTCGGCGCGGATGACGGGCCTCGTGGAGGACCTCCTCCTGCTCGCCCGCCTGGACGAGGGACGCCCTCTGCACTCCGCCGAGGTGGACCTCGCCGCGCTCGTCGCCGAGGCGGTGTGGGACGCGCGGGCCGCGGGCGGCGACCACGTCTGGCAGCTCGAGCTCCGGCTGGACGCCCCGGCCCTGGTCGTCGGCGACGAGGCCCGGCTGCACCAGGTGGTGGCCAGTCTGCTGGCCAACGCCCGGGTGCACACTCCGGTGGGCACGACGGTGGTGGCCTCCGTCGAGTCCACGGACACCCACCGTGTCATCCGCGTCCGCGACAACGGCCCCGGCATCCCGCCCGACCTCCTCCCCTCCGTCTTCGAACGCTTCACCCGCGCGGACGCCTCCCGCGCCCGCTCCTCGGGCACCGAGGGCGGCTCCGGACTCGGCCTGGCCATCGCGGCGGCGATCACGACGGCCCACGACGGCCGCATCGACGCCACCAGCGCCCCCGGCCGCACGGAGTTCACCATCCGACTCCCGGCGGCACCGGAAGCCGCAGGCCTCCCTTCCCCTCTGGCCTGCCGGGGCACGGCGTCGGCCTGAGGACTAGCCTGGGAAGTACCGGGGCGGCCGTCCGGGCCAAGGAGCTCTCCCGATGTCGATCTCGTGGCCGAGCGGGCGCGCGGCTCACGTCCGCGGCCCCCTTTCCCGCGTGCGATCGAGGCGCCGCATCAGGCCGGCGCCCGCATCAGGCCTCTCGTTCTGCCGGCTTGGCGCCACTTCGCATCGCTGACAGGCCTGTGCACCAGGCAGGAGAACCACCATGACTTGGAATGTGAACGGCACATATTTCGAGAGCTGCAACTGCGACAGCGTCTGTCCCTGCACCACCTCGGGCCTCACGGCACCCGCCGACAACGAGCGCTGCCAGGTGACTTTCGCGTTCCACGTCGCACGGGGAGAGGTCGACGGCATGGACGTCTCGGACCACAGCGTCGTCGTCTTCGTCGACGCACCCCGCGTGATGACCGACGGCGACTGGCAGGTGGCGCTGTACATCGACGCCTCCGCCGACGACGGCCAGGCGGACGCACTGGGCAAGGTCTTCTCCGGGCAGGCGGGCGGACCGATGGCGGCGGTCGTCCCCCTCATCGGCCAGGTCCTCGGCGTCGAACGCGTCCCCATCGACTTCCACGACGACGGTCGCCGCCACACGGTGCGGGTGGCGGACGCCATCGACATCGCGATCGAGGACCAGGTGGCCCCGCAGTTCGGCGAGGACGGTCCCGTGATGGGGCTCACCGGCATGTTCCACCCGGCGAACAGCACCTTGACCATCGCCCGGTCGACGCGGGCCGTCGGCGACGGCGTCCACGGCCGCTCATGGGACTTCACCGGCAGCAACGCGCACTCGGCGCCCTTCTCATGGTCGGCGTGACCAGGACAACGATCACCGTCCGCCACAGGGCGCGTTGCACCGGGTTCGTACTGCTCACGGCGGCCGCGGCCTGGGCATGGGTGGCACTTCGGTCGGGCCACATGGGGCCGGGAGCCATGGCGGGGGACCTGCTCGCCTTCATGGCGGCCTGGACGATCATGATGACCGCGATGATGCTGCCTGCCACGGCACCCGTCGCCTCGCTGTACGCGCGGACAGGTCCCGTTCACCAGGCGCCGCGCATGATCGCGTTCACCGCCGGCTACGTGCTGGTCTGGGCCGCCGCCGGACTGCCCGCATACGCCCTGGCCGTCGGCGCGAATCAGGTCGCGACCACGCGTCCCACGGCAGGAACAGCGGTGGCCGCCGCCGTTTTCGCGATCAACGGTCTCTACCAGCTCACCCCGTTCAAGGATTTCTGCCTCACCAAGTGCCGCTCACCGATCGGCCTGCTGCTGCGCTACGCGTCGTACCGCGGCCCCTCACGCCACGTACGGGCCGGAGCACATCATGGCGCGTTCTGCCTGGGATGCTGCTGGTCCCTGATGCTGCTGCTCACCGCGTTCGGTGTGATGAACCTCTGGGCCATGGCGGGCCTGGCCGCCGTCGTCGCCGCCGAGAAGCGCATGCCGCGGGGGCCGCTCGTCGCCCGCGTCGTCGGCCTCGTCTCGCTCGCGCTCGCGATCACCGTCTTCTGGGTGCCCCTGCTGGCCCCCAACCTCACAGGCAGCGGCATGACCGAGATGCGGGGCCTCAGTGGGCGAGGTTGGTGACGAGCTTCGGACGACACCAGCCGCGCTCACCTCGAGGCCGGTTGTCAGGGTGTGTTCAGGGTGCGCTCAGGGGCCTTCCCTGATGAGCGGCGTTGCCGGTGTGCACGAGACTCGTGATCGGGCCGGTCGACCACCGGTCCGACCGCCACCACTTGGAGAACCTCACAGTGAACTACCGTGCGCGCCGTACCCGTTGGTCCGCCCTGGCCGCCTCCGGCGCCTTATTGGCCGCTCTGGCCGCGGGTGTGGCAGCTCCCGCCTCCGCAGCCTCCGCCGCCACCCCGGCGCCCGCCGCCACCGCGACGGGCGCGCCGCTGCCCGGGCTCGACCCGGCGAAGCTCAGGGCGGCCATCGGCGGCCTGCCCGACGCGGACGTCACCGGCGCGCTGCTGCGGATCACCGGCAGAGCCGGCCACTGGTCGGGCACCTCGGGCGTGGGCAACCTGGAGACCGGTCAGGGCGTCCCGGACAACGGGCACATCCGGATCGGCAGCATCTCCAAGGTCTTCACCGCCACCGTCGTTCTCCAACTCGCCGCCGAGCACCGGATCGACCTGGACACGCCCGTCCAGCAGTACCTGCCGGGCGTCCTGCCCGCCGATCTGCCGCCCGTCACGGTCGGCCAACTGCTCAACCACACCAGCGGCCTGCCGCGCGGCATCCAGACCCCGGACTTCGGTGACGGCAGCCCCGAATGGTTCGCCGCCAACCGTATGAAGAGCTTCACCCCGCAGCAGGTCATCGACCTGATGGCGGGCCAGCCGATGCTTTTCGCGCCGGGCACGGCTCAGCAGTACAACGGGATGAACTACTACGTCGCCGGCCTGCTCATCGAGAAGGCCACCGGGCACACCTTCGCCCATGAGGTGCGGTCCCGGATCACCCGGCCCGTCGGCCTGCACGACACCTACGTCCCCGACGCCGACGACCCGCGCCTGCCCGGCCCCCACTCGCACGGCTACCTGACGGTCAAGTCCTCGGACGGCACGACGCACCCGGTGGACGTCACCGAGCAGAGCCCCTGGCCGTGGGCCGAGGGCGGCATGATCTCCACCCCCGCCGATCTCGATCGCTTCGTGACCGAGCTCTTCCACGGCCGTCTCCTCCCGCCGGCCCAGCAAGCCGAGCTCTTCGACGTGCCCGACGTCCCCAGCTTCCACAGCAGCCAGTGCCGCACCGAGGCGGACGCCGGCCGGGCCTGCATGACCATGGGCCTGATGAGGGTCAAGTCCTCCAACGGCGTCGTGGTCTGGGGCAAGACCGGCTCCCGCCCCGGCTACACCAGCGGTGTGTTCGCCACCCGCGACCTCTCCCGCAAGATCGTCTACTCACTCAACCCCACCAACCTCGACGGCACCGAGATCCGCTACGTCCAGCAGATAGCCGCCGCCTCCTTCGGCCCCGTGGTCCCAGCCGGGAACTGACCTGCGGGGGCCTCGCCGAGGACTGCGGTCAGCGCGTCAGGACGCGCAGCCCGGCCGCCAGGGCGAGGACTCCCATGATCCCGAATTGGATCCCGAGTGACCGACATCGGCCTGCGGCCGGCCACCTCCGCAGACGGCGAGTACTGCTTCCAGCTGCACAAAGCCGCCATGGGCGCCTACATCACGGCAGTCTGGGGCTGGGAAGAACAGGCCCAACGCGACTTCCACGCCCACGCGTTCACCCCGAGCGGCCGGCAGATCATCACCGTCGGCGGGAGGGACGCCGGCATGCTCCACGTCGAACACCGGCCGACGGAGATCTACCTGGCGCGGATCGAGCTCCACCCCGACCACCAGGGGCGCGGCATCGGCAGCAAGCTCATTCGCGGCCTCCTGCGCCAGGCCCAGCGGCAAGGCCGGGACCTCACCCTGGACGTCCTCGCCGTCAACCAGCGGGCTCAGGCCCTCTACCGGCGACTGGGCCTGCACGAAGTAACTCGTCACAGCGAGGAAGGCATCAAGATCAGAATGTCCACGAAACCGCCTCAGCCCGGCAGACCCCCCTCGCTCTAGTCCGCAACATCCGTACCGCACACCGTTTACATCTGGCGCGCCGCGAGCTAGCTTCCGGAGTAAGTGGGGTGGGAGCGCTCCCATCGATGGACCGGAACCCGCCGCTGGGTTCGCTCCCACCTCACCCCGGCACCCCGGCAACTCCGGCACAGGAACCCCACGTACCCGCAGCCCCCGCACGACCGTCAATCCAGAGGTAGATATGTCATGCCTATGACAACAAGGGCAACAACAGCGCCCGGAGCGGAGCACCCCCGCTTACCCCACCCCACTCGCCGCAACGCCTTCTTCCTCGTCCTCCTGGCCCTCCTGACCACCGTCCCCGCCCTCGGCCTCATCCTCGCCGCCGGTGGCCGCGCGCAGGCGCACGGGACCCCTATGAAGCCGGGCAGCCGCACCTTCCTGTGCTGGCAGGACGCGCTCACCGACACCGGTGAGATCAAGCCCGTCAACCCCGCCTGCAAGGCGGCCCAGCAGGTCAGCGGCACCACGCCCTTCTACAACTGGTTCTCCGTGCTGCGCTCGGACGGCGCCGGCCGCACCCGCGGCTTCGTGCCCGACGGTGAGCTGTGCAGCGGCGGCAACCCCAACTTCACCGGCTTCAACGCCGCCCGCGACGACTGGCCGGTCACCCACCTGACCTCCGGCGCGACCGTCGACTTCTCGTACAACGCGTGGGCGGCGCACCCGGGTTGGTTCTACGTCTACGTCACCAAGGACGGCTACGACCCGACCAAGCCGCTCACCTGGGACGAGATGGAGGACCAGCCCTTCCTCACCGTCGACCACCCGCCGCTCAACGGCACCCCGGGCACGGTCGAGGCCAACTACTCCTGGTCCGGCAAGCTGCCGGCCGACAAGTCGGGCCGGCACATCATCTACATGGTGTGGCAGCGCTCGGACAGCACGGAGACCTTCTACTCCTGCTCCGACGTCGTCTTCGACGGCGGCAACGGCGAGGTCACCGGCATCCACGACCCGGGCAACCCCACTGAGCCGCCGCCGGGAACCTGCACGGCCACCCGGAAGACCACCAACAGCTGGCCCGGTGGCTACCAGTCCGAGGTGACCGTCACCAACAGCGGTGACGTGCCGATGCTCGGCTGGATGGTCGACTGGACGCTGCCGAGCGGGCAGTCGGTGGTCAGCCTGTGGAGCGGCAACGCGACCTACAGCGGACAGGGCGTGATGGTCCACAACGTCGACTGGAACGGCTCGTTGAGTCCGGGGCAGAGCACGACGTTCGGATACGTCGTCCAGGGCTCCGGCGGTGACAGTACGACGAGCCTGCCCTGTCAGGTCGGCTGAACGACCGCTCCGGGCGGGCCCCGAAGGGGGAGGGGCCCGCCCGGACGTGCGCGGCTTGTTACGCGGCTTGTGGCGACGGTGCGGTGCGACAACGTTGTCGGATTGCTCTGTACATGACTTTACCGTGGGAGTGGACAACGATGTCAAGGCACCGCGCGGATACGGCGAGGCGCTCACAGGGCCGTGAGCGCCTCGCCGGCTGTTCTCGGCAGGAGTCCCGGTTCACAGGACCCGGTTCACAGGACTGTTCAGAGGGCTAGGGGGTGGTGGTGAAGGTGTCGAAGTCGGCCTCGCCGGTGGTGCCCGACGCGTGCGAGGTCTGGGTGAGGCCGACGTCCTGGGTGGCCGCGGCGGTCGGGACGTTCTCGGTGCCGACCAGGTTCCAGGTGGAGCCGTCAGTGGAGTAGTAGCCGCTGTAGGTGGTGCCGTTGCGGACCAGCTTCAGCCACGAGGGGAAATGGGCGGTGCCGGTCGAGTCCTGGGAGTCCAGCGTTCCGTTGCCGTCGCTGTCCCAGTCGAGGAGGTAACCGTTGCCGGGGGTCACGACCAGGGCCAGGTAGCCCGGCGAGGTGCTGGACTGGGTGATGTCGTTGCGGACCATGATCCCGGCCTTCGCCCAGACGTCCGTGTCCGACTGGGAGTCGATCTTCACCGTCGTCGTGGAGCCGTCGTGCTCGGCCCCGGGCAGATAGATCGAGCCGTACTCGTTGGTGGTGTTGTACAGGTCGGCGCCCTGGGCACGGATGCCGAGCCGGCTGCCGGACTCGCTGAAGCTCGCCGTGGTGGAGGCGAACGTCCGGTACGGGGCCGTCACCGGGTGGTTGACGGTGATCGTGTCACCGGCCGTCAGCCGGGTCGTTCCGGCGGACCCGTAGCGATAGGTCGCCGACCCCTGGAACGCGCTGGAGGCGAAGAGCTCGGCCGAGGACGGGATGGAGACGGTGAAGGTGGCCTTCAGCGCGCCGCCGCCCTGGATCGTCCGGGCCCGCGTCGCGGAATGAGTGGTGATCTTCGTACCGGACGGCCCGGTGAGCGTCAGGCCGGCGTCGGTGATCGGCCGGGATCCGTTGTCGGACAGGACCGCGGTCACCGTACGCGTGGTGCTGTCGCTCGAAGCGGGGGCCCAGTTCAGCGCCAGCGAGACATCCGGGGCCGCGCCCGCCACCACGTGGTCGGCGCCGTGGACCCGGTACAGGGCCACGCCGTGCGGCGGGACGTCGGCGGCGATCCGGCCCGCGGACTCGGTCAGCCGGTGGCTCCACAGATCCCGCAGGGCGTAGTCGCGCGCCGCGGGCAGGCCCAGTGCGGCGGCGGTGGTGGCGACCTCCCTGGGTGCCGAATCGGTGTTGAACAGCCCTACGACGACGTCCCCGTCGGGCTCGGTCTTGGCGAACACCTGGGAGTCCGCGTCCCCGGAGATCCGCTTGGCGTCGATGCCGTCCTGGTCGACCGCGAGGACGTCGGTGTTCTTCAGCAGGGCGAGGTCGGCCGGGTCGAGACGGGTCAGGTCGGTGCCGAGGATGAGCGGGGAGGCGGCCAGTGACCACAGGCTCATCTGGGTCTTGCGCTCGTCGGGCGTCAGGCCGTTGTGGTCTCCGTTGCCGATCTCGAGGGAGTCGTAGTCGTTGTAGCCGCCGGGGCCTCCGTAGGGCGCCCAGGCGGCGACCTGGTCGAACCGCGAGGCGACGGAGGCCCAGGTGGTCAGGGGGTAGCTGCTGCCGTCCGGTCCGCAGTAGCACTCGATGTCGCCGCCGGTGCGCCAGCCGTTGGAGAGCCTGGCCCAGGTGGCGGCGTTGTTGATGTCGAGGTTGTTGGACAGTTCCAGGTGGATGGGGCGGCCGGTGTGCCGCAGGGCGTCGGACCAGGCCTTGACGTCCTGTTCGTCGGGGGTTCCGACGCCGTCGATCTTGAGGTAGTCGATGCCCCAGCCGGCGAACTGGCCGGCCCAGGAGTCGACGAATGCCTGGGCGCCGGGCTTGGTGTAGTCGATGCCGACCATTCCGCCGCAGTTGTAGTTGTTCTCCGCCGTCGTGGTGGCGATGTCCTGGGCGTGGTAGGGGGTCCCCTGGATCTCGGTGTTCTGCGCGACCGCCTGCTTGGAGATGCCGGGAGTGACGTACAGGCCGAACTTCAGCCCGAGGGAGTGGACGTAGTCGGCGACGACCTGGATGCCGTTCTCACCGCCGCCGGCCGGGAACTTCGCCGCGTCGGTGACCCAGCGGCCGTACTTGTCGACGTTCGGCCCCTGGCTGCCCGGGCATTCGTACCAGAAGTCGTCGACGTTGGCGTAGACGAAGCCGTTCTTCGCCAGTCCGCTGTCCTTGAGCGCCTTCGCCTGGGCCTCGATGTTCTGCGCGGTCGGATTGCGGCGGATGAAGCTCCAGCTGCTCCACCCCAGTGCGGGCTTGAGCCCGACACCGTTGTCATCGGCCTGCGCCGACTGCCCGCCCGTTGCGGCGACTCCCGTGGAGAGCAGCAGTGCTCCGGTGAACGCGGCCAGCACACCGCGGATCTGTCTTCTCATGAGTTCTTCCTTCATCGCAGCGCCCTGACAGCGCGACGGTCTGTATCGGAAGGTCGAGATTCGGCCGGGGCTGATGACCCCGGCCTCCGCGCCACCGGACCGTCCGCACGAAGAAGCGGACGCTCGCACGTCGTCCCGGCACTCGGATGCCCACACGACCACCCACCTGGCTCATAAAACGCCAACAACCAACCCCGTGAGTCGCGTCAAGTGAACACGACCGAACGCTAGTCACCACATAGAGCTCTTGGCCAAAAGTGGGTCAAGTCTCTTGATCGGCTGCAACGACAGGGGAATCGCCCGGCGAGTGACCCCGCGCGTGGCTTCCCGGAGCGGCACGCGGTCTTCCGTGGTACGGCTGGCCCACGTTACTGTCCATGCGGCTTGTGCGACCCGTGGTGCGCGACCCGTCCGTCAGGAGGAAGGGCCGCGTCATGCGTTTCCGTCCCATGTCCCTGCTGCTGGCCGCCGTGCTCGCGGCCGGCGGTTCCCCCGCTCTCGCCCTCGCGGCGACCGCCACCCCGCCGGATCTCGTCAAGGACCCCACGGCATACGTCGATCCGCTGATCGGCACCAAGAACGGCGGCAACGTCTTCCCGGGCGCCGTGGTGCCGTTCGGCATGCTCTCCTTCAGTCCGGAGAACACCCGCGGCGACGCCACCAGAACGGCCGCGCCCGGCGGCTACCAGTACGACGCCACCCGCATCCGCGGCTTCAGCCTCACCCATATGTCCGGTACGGGCTGCGCGGGCGGCAGCGGCGACATCCCGTTCTTCCCGTACGCCGGCGAGGTCACCTCCTCCCCGGCGAGCGACACCAAGGACGCCGTCTACGCCTCCGACTTCAGCCACACCGACGAGAAGGCGGAACCCGGTCACTACGAGGTGGGGCTCGCCTCCGGCGTCACCGCCGACCTCACCGCGACCGAGCGCACCGGCTCGGCCCGCTTCGCCTTCCCGGCCGGCAAACCGGCCTCGCTGCTGGTGCGCACCGCCAACTCCGAGGTCGGCTCGGCCGATTCCACGGTGACCATCGACCCTGAGGCCCGTACGATCTCCGGCTCGGTGACATCCGGCGACTTCTGCGGCTACCTCGACCCCGAAGGCCAACACGCCTACTACACCCTCTACTTCACCGCCCGCTTCGACCGCGCCTTCAAGACCACCGGCACCTGGCAGGACGATGTCCTGAACCCCGGCGCGACGACCGCCTCCGGCGGCACGGGCGGCTTCTCGCACGGCGGGCGGCCCGTCGCGGGCAAGGGAGCGGGCGGATACGTCGAGTTCGCGCCCGGCACCGGGCCGGTGAACATGAAGGTCGGCATCTCCTACGTCAGCCGGGCGGGCGCCGAGGCCAACCTCGCGGCCGAGAACCCGCCACGGCGCTCCTTCGAGGCGGTGCGGGACGCGGCCCGCCGCGCCTGGCGCGACCGGCTCGGCGCGATCCGGACCGGCGGCGGCACGGACCCCGACCGCACCACCTTCTACACCGCCCTCTACCACGCCCTGCTGCACCCCAACGTCATCAGCGACGCTGACCGCCGCTACCGGGGCGGCGACGGCGAGGTGCACGAGGTCGGCCACGGCCACCGGGCCCAGTACGGGACCTTCTCCGGCTGGGACGTCTACCGCGACCAGGTGCAGCTGCTCACCCTCCTCGACCCGGGCACCGGCTCCGACATCGCCCAGTCGCTGTACGAACTGGCCCGGCAGAACGGCGGTGTCTGGGACCGCTGGCTGCACGGCGCGAGCGGCACGCACGTGATGAACGGCGACCCCTCGCCCACCGCGCTGGCCGGCATCCGGGCCTTCGGCGGCACCCACTTCGATCTGCGCGGCGCCCTCGACTCCCTGGTGAAGGCGGCCACCGTCCCCACCGCACAGGACCTGTCGGCGGCGGGCAAGCCGGTGCTGTCGGTGGGCCAGCGCCCCTCGCTCGACAAGTACCTCAAGCTGCACTACATGCCCAGCGTCTCCAACGCCTGGGGCGGCGCCGCCGAGACGCTGGAGATGTCCACCGCCGACTTCTCGCTCTCCCAACTGGCCGCGGTGGCCGGGGAGAAGGACACGGCGAACACCTTCGCGCGCCGCGCCCAGTGGTGGCAGAACAACTTCAACATCGCGGCCGACCCCGGCGGCGGCTACATCGCCAACCGCAAGGCCGACGGCAGCTGGGTCACCGGCTTCACCCCGGACACCGGCAACGGCTTCGTGGAGGGCACGGCGGCCCAGTACACCTGGATGGTCCAGCACGACCCGGCAGGCCTGTTCGCGGCGATGGGCGGCACGGACAAGGCACTGACCCGACTGGACGACTTCTTCCACGACGCCGACGGCGGCTGGGCCTTCACCGGCAGCGGCGGCACCAAGTCCGAACTGGACAACGAGCCGTCGATCAACGTCCCCTACCTGTACGACTACGCGGGCGCCCCCTACAAGGCACAGGAGACCGTCCGCGCGGCGATGCGGCAGCTGTGGTCGACCCAGCCGGGCGGCATCCCCGGCAACGACGACCTGGGCGCCATGTCGTCCTGGTACGTCTTCTCCGCGCTCGGCATGTACCCCCAGGTCCCCTCCCGGGCCGAACTCGTCCTCGCCTCACCGCTGTTCGAGCGGATCGAGATCGACCGGCCGCACGGCAACGACATCTCCATCCGGGCGCGGGGAGCGGCGGCCGACGCGCCGTACGTCCAGTCCCTGAAGGTCGACGGCCGTGGCAGCGACCGGCCTTGGCTGCCCGCGTCCTTCGTCCGGGACGGCGGCCGGCTCGACTACACCCTCTCCGGCACCCCGAACCGTGCCTGGGGCACGACCGACGCCCCGCCGTCCTTCCGGGCGGGCGAGCAGCCGTACCAGATCGGCGTCGGCCCGACCGCGGCCACCGTCGCGCCGGGCGGCAGCACGCAGGCCGACATCCGCGCCCTGTCCCTGAACGGCGGCGCCGGCCCCGAGGTCCGCTTCCGCGTCGAGACCCCGGACGGCATCCAGGCCACACCCGCCGAGGGCACGGTGACCGACGGCGCCCAGGAGATCACGCTCACCGCGGCCGACGGCATCCGGCAGGGCTTCTACGACGTGAAGATCACGGTGACCTCGGGCGACACCTCGTACGAGCAGCCGGTCGCCCTCACCGTGGCCGCCCCCGGCACCCTGCTCGCCGCCTACGACAGCACCGGCGTCTCGGACGACACCGGTGACCACGACGAGGCCGACTACGACGGCGGCGGCTGGAGCTACTCCCGCCAGGCCCTGGCCGCGGCCGGCCTGACCCCCGGCCACCAGAGCACGGTCGACGGCCTCACCTTCACCTGGCCCGACTCACCGCCCGGCCGCCCTGACAACGTCTCCTCGGCCGGCCAGACGATCGAACTGCCCACCCCGGCCGCCGAGCTGTCCTTCATCGGCAGCGCGGTCAACGGCAACCAGCAGACCAAGGCGACCGTCACCTACACCGACGGCAGCACCGACACCATCGACCTCTCCTTCACCGACTGGACCATCGGCGGCGGCTCCGGAACCGTCCAGTACGGCAACGAGACCGTCGCGAAGACCGCGTACCGCAACGTCGCGGGAGCGGACAAGGACCCGGTGGCCACGTACGTCTTCGCCACCAAGCCGTTCGAGGCCCCGTCCGGCAGGAGCATCAGGAGCGTCCGCCTCCCGGACGACGCGGACCTGCACGTGTTCACCCTCGCCACCGGCTGAGCAGCCGGCCGTGAGACAGCCGTGAGACGGAAGGGGCGGGCCCCGCGAGGGACCCGCCCCTTCTGCTGCCGCCGGGAGAGGTCAGGCCAGCAACTCCACCTCCGCCAACGTCGACTCCCCGTCCAGCACCAGCCGGTATCTCGCGTAGCTGCCCGGCTTCGGGATGGTGAACGCCCGCGTCTGGCGGTCCCAGCGGAAGGACTCGCCCGAGCGGCGGTCCACGGTCCGCCAGGTCACGCCGTCGTCGGAGCCCTGAAGGGTCCAGGCGGTCGGGGCCTTCGTGTGGTCGGCCGACGACGTCAGCGTGTACTGGACGGGCCTGGCCGGGCCGCTGACCGGCAGGTCCACCGAGGTGACCGTCGCGTCCGTCGCCGAGGTGTTGTCGAACAGCGGGCCGTCACCCTTGAGGACGTCCGCACGGGGCGTCGGTACCTCGTCGTCCCGGGTGATGGAGACCGGGCCCGCGTTCCGGCCCGAGCCCCAGGTGGAGGGCTTGGAACCCATGTGGAAGTCCAGGACCGCGCCCTTGGCGAGCAGGGAGTGGGGGAGCGAGGTGGAGGTCCAGGGGCGGCCGTTGACGGTCAGGCCCTGCACGTAGACGTTCTTCGCGCTGTTGCGCGGCGCCCGTACCACCAGGTCCCGGCCGTTCTCCAGATGGACGGTCGCCTTCTTGAACAGCGGGGAGCCGATGGCGTACTCGCCGCTGCCCATGACCAGCGGGTAGATGCCGAGCGCGGAGAACAGGTACCAGGCGGACTGCTCGCCGTTGTCCTCGTCGCCGTGGTAGCCCTGCCCGATCTCGCTGCCCGTGTAGAGACGGGACAGTGCCTCACGGACGGCGGCCTGCGTCTTCCAGGGCTGGCCGGCCGCGTCGTACATGTAGATGACGTGGTGCGCGACCTGGTTGGAGTGGCCGTACATGCCCATCCGGACGTCCCGCGCCTCGGTCATCTCGTGGATGACACCCCCGTAGGAGCCGACGAAGTCGGGCGAGGCCGTCTCCGGGGTGGCGAAGTACTTGTCGAGCTTGTCGGCGAGAGCGTCACGGCCGCCGTACAGGTTGGCCAGGCCCCGGCTGTCCTGCGGGGCGCTGAAGGCGTAGCCCCAGCCGTTGGTCTCGGTGTAGTCGTAGCCCCACACGCGCGGGTCGTACTTCGACGAGTCGACCCGCCAGGCGCCCTTCTCGTCGCGGCCCTGGAAGAAGCCCGCCTTGCCGTCGAAGAGGTCGACGTAGTCCTGGGCGCGGTTGAGGAAGTACTCCGACTCCTCCTTGTAGTGCTTCTCGCCCGTCTTCCGGTACAGGGCCTGGCCCATCCTGGCGATGCCGTAGTCGTTGACGTATCCCTCCATCGCCCACGACAGGCCCTCGTGCGTGTCGGTGCTGGTGTAGCCGAGGAAGGGCGAGGTGCTCATGCCCTTGCGGCCCACGCCCGACATCGGCGGCACGACGGTCGCGTTCTTCAGGGCCGCGTCGTACGCCGCCCCCGCGTCGAAGTCGACGCCCTTGACGTACGCGTCGGCGAAGGCCACGTCCGAGGAGGTGCCGGTCATCAGGTCGGCGTAGCCGGGGGAGGACCAGCGCGAGGTCCAGCCGCCGTCCTTGTACTGCTGGACGAAACCGTCCACCATCTCGCCCGCCTGAGAAGGAGTCAGCAGGGAGTACGCCGGCCACGTCGTGCGGTAGGTGTCCCAGAAGCCGTTGTTGACGTACACCTTGCCGTCCACGATCTTCGCGCCGGTGTGCGTCGGGGTGTCCGGGCCCGGCATGGGGGAGAAGGGGGAGGCGTACTGGTCCTTGCCGCCGACCTTCTCGAAGCCCGAGTTGGGGTACAGGTACAGCCGGTACAGGCCCGAGTAGAGGGTGGTCAGCTGGTCGGGGGTCGCGCCCTCGACCTCGACCCGGCCGAGCAGCTTGTCCCAGGTCCGCTGGGCGCGCGCCTTGACCGTGTCGAAGGAGGTGCCGTCCGGGATCTCCTGACGCAGGTTGTCCTTCGCCTGGTCGACGCTGATCAGGGAGGTGGCCAGACGGAGGTTCACCGTGTGGTCCTTGCCCGCGTCGAAGCGGAGCCAGCCCTTGACCCCGCTCGCGTCGCCGCCCGTCACCGGCTTGTCGAACTCGCCGTACACGAACAGCCGGGTCGCCCCGGTCGACAGACCCGACTTCACGTCGGAGTAGCCGGTGACGACACCGTGCTCCTTGTCGAGGGTGAGGCCCGCCTGCTCGGTGACGTTGTCGAAGAGCACGCTCGCGTCCGCGCCCGGATAGGTGAAGCGCAGCGCCGCCGCGTGGTCGGTCGGCGTCATCTCGGCCGTCAGCCCGTTCTCGAACCGCACCCCGTAGTAGTACGGCCGCGCGGTCTCGTTCTCGTGCCGGAAGGCCAGTGCCCTCGCCTCGCGGCCGGTGTCAGGGGTGCCCGCCGCGGCGGACGGCATCAGCTGGAAGGTCTGCCGGTCACCCATCCAGGGGCTGGGCTCGTGGCTCGCGCTGAACGCCTGGATCGTCGGCAGGTTGTCGTCGTTGTTGGCCCGCGCGTACTCGTACAGCCAGCTCATCGAGGACGCGTTGGTCACCGGCGTCCAGAAGTTGAAGCCGTGCGGCAGCGCCGTCGCGGGGAAGTCGTTGCCGCGCGAGAAGCTGCCGGTGGAGTTGGTGCCGCGGGTCGTCAGCGCGTAGTCGGACAGGTGCGCCCTGGGCTTCTCCGGGGCGACGGGCTTTATCGCCACGTCGTCGAGCCAGCCGCGGAACTTCGCCGGGCCGCCGGGGGAGTCGTACGCCAGCAGGATCCGGTCGACCGTCTTCCCGGCGGCCACCGACCCGATCCGGGAGACCACGTCGTTCCACTGGTTGACGTAGAGCACCTTGGCCGCGCCCTGCCCCCGCGGCGACAGGGGAAAGCCGTGCTGGTCGCTCGCGCCCAGGTCGCTCAGATAGGTGCCGTCGGTGAAGGCCAGGTCCACGGAGACATTGGTGGCGTCGTAGTCGCGGTCGCCGTCGGCCATGGAGGGGAAGAGGCGGTACGACAACTGGGTGTCGCGACTTGTCTTCACGTTCACGTCGAAGATCTTGTTGTACGAGTACGCCCGGCCGGCCGCCGTATGCCGTCCGGCGTAGCGCAGTGCCCGCTTTCCGGTGAACCCGGCCCGGGCCTTCGCGGTCGGCGAGCCGCTCGGGCCGCGGTCGACCAGCGAGAGCATGTCCTGCGGGACCGGGCCGCCCCCGCCGCCCGTGGAGAACTGCACGTCGGCGAGCTGCACGATGTCCGGGGCGCCGCTGTTCTTCGTGATCTCGAGGCGGAAGTGCTGGTACTCGGCCGGTTCGGCGAGGTCGTAGGACTTGGTCTGGAACCGTTCGGAGAAGGACTCCCCCGACCGGGTGTCGACGGTCTTCCAGTCCTTGCCGTCGGTGGAACCCTTCAGGGTCCAGTCCTGCGGGTCGCGTTCGGCCAAGTCATTGGCCGAGGTGAGTGCGTATGTCACCAGCTTTATGGGTTTGTCCAGGTCGAACTCGGCCCAGCCGGTGGGCTCGAAGGTCAGCCATTTGGTGCCGGGCTCGCCGTCGACCAGGTTCTCCTTCACCTCGCCCGCGCCCGTGTTCTCGCCGCTGGCCCGCACCTCGGTGACGTGGTCGGTCACATTGCCCGGAATGCCGGTGCTGTACCCGCCGTCGACACCCGAGGCGCGCTTGGCGCCGTCCGGCCCGGTGTCGACGGTGTTCAGCCAGTCCGGCGCCGGATCACCCTGTTCGAACGAGGATGCGAACTCCCGGTCGGTGGCCGGTGCCTTGGCGGGCAGGGCGACCGCGGCCCCCTGCGATCCGACCGCCATGACGAAGGCGGCCGCAAGGACGACCGCCGGACCCCATCTGTGCCGAGTTCTCCGCTGCATCTACGGAAACCCTCCCTGCGCCCGATCATCGGACAACGTTGTCAACTGCGGAACGCAAGAACCAGTAGGGAGTCAAGTGGCCCGTGATGTCAAGGGTGTTGGGCGTGGCATTCAGGCCTAATGGCGCGGATTTTTCCGGCATGGAACGCACAGGGGGCTCATATTTCCGCGAGGTCTCAACTCGGAAAAGACCGATGACCAAGCTTGCATTCGATCTTGCTTCGCGCCCGAGAAGTGGACTATACCTGTCGGCGTTTCCTGCACCACTCGGCGTTTCCTGCACGACCCAGCGCTACCCGACCGCGGTGCCGGGAGGATCCGGTTCACCGCCTGAGTCCTGGAGAAGGCGAGGACTTGAGCATGGGATCCACTTCCGCAGCGAACCACGGTACCGACGGCGTCGGCCGCCGGGATCTGATCAAGCGATCCGCGGCCCTCGGTCTGCTGAGCGTGCCCGCGGCGGGTTTCCTGTCCGCGTGCGCCAGCAGTGGCGGCGGCGGCCAGGACAAGGCCAAGACGGGCAAGAAGACCTCGAAGAACCCGCTCGGCGTCAACGACGGCGCGCAGATGGAATTCGTCCTGTTCGACGGCGGTTTCGGCAAGGAATACGCCCAGGACGCCGTGAAGATCTACGAGAAGGACTTCCCCAAGGCGAAGGTGAAGTTCTCCGCCACCCAGAAGATCCAGTCCACGCTCCAGCCCCGCTTCAACCAGGGCAACCCGCCCGACCTCATCGACAACTCCGGCGCCGAGCAGATGGACATGGGCGTCCTGGTCGGCAAGAACCAGCTCGCCGACCTCACCCCACTGCTGGACGCCCCGTCGTACGACGACCCGAGCAAGAAGGTCCGCGACACGCTGCGCCCCGGCATCGTGGAGATGGGCCAGTTCGACGGCGAGCCGGTCTGGATCATGTACTACGCCTACACGGTGTACGGCGTCTGGTACTCCCAGAAGGCCCTGGACTCGCTGGACGAGAAGTACCCCGAGACCTGGGACGAGATGCTCGCCGTATGCGCCAAGGCCAAGAAGAAGGGCATGGCGGGCTGGACGTACGCCGGCAAGTACCCGTACTACGTCCCCTTCTCGCTCTACCCCATGATCGGCAAGGTCGGCGGCCGTGAGGTGCTCGACGCCATCGACAACCTCGAGCCGAACGCCTGGAAGCACCCGGCCGTCAAGGCCTGTTTCGAGGCGTACTACGAGCTCTACAAGAAGGGTTACATCCTTCAGGGGACCCCGGGTCTGGACCACATCCAGTCACAGACCGCGTGGGCCAAGGGCAAGGCGCTGTTCATCCCGAACGGCTCCTGGGTGGAGAACGAGTCGGCGAACGTCATCCCCAAGGACTTCAACCTCGCCGTCTCCGCGCCCACCGGCATCGACTCCTCCGACAAGATGCCCTTCGGCACCATCTGGGCCTCCGGCGGCGAACCCTTCGTCGTCCCGGCCAAGGCCGCGAACCCCGACGGCGGCATGGAGCAGCTGCGCATCATGCTCAGCGAGGCGTCCTCGAAGAACTTCACGGCCAAGGTGAAGTCCCTCACCGCCTACAACGGCGGCACCTCCGGCATCGCCCTCACCCCCGGCCTGAAGTCGGGCGTGGCCGCGCTGGAGAAGGCGGGCGACAATGTGGTGAATCCGCGGCTCCAGGACTGGTACGTGCAGTTGGAGAAGGAACAGATCGGTGTGGCCGGTCTCGGCGAGATGATGGCCGGACGGGCCACCCCGGCGGAGACCATCAAGAAGATCCAGGGCTTCGCCGACGCGGCCGCGAAGGACACGTCGATCAAGCACTACAAGCACCAGTAGCCCGTATTCCATATCGGCACCGGAGTGGCGATGCAGCACGGCAAGTACCGGTTCATCGTGGGGTTCCTGGCGCTCCCCCTGGGACTGTACGCGCTCTTCGTGGTCTGGCCGTTCATCCAGTCCATCTACTACTCGTTCACGGACTGGACCGGCCTGAGCCCCGAGTTCAAGATGGTCGGCCTGGACAATTACCGGAGGATGCTCGACGACGAAATCTTCTGGAAGTCCTTGCGGCACAGCTTGATGTTCGCGGTCGTGCTGCCGCTGGTGACGATCAGCCTGGCGCTGTTCTTCGCCTTCATGATCAATGTGGGTGGACGTAGAAGGAGGGGCGGCCCGGTGGTCTCCGGTGTCCGGGGCTCCTCCTTCTACAAGATCGTCTACTTCTTCCCCCAGGTGCTGTCGATCGCGATCGTCTCGCTCCTGTTCGCCTTCGCGTACAACCCCGACAGCGGCGCGGTCAACTCGCTGCTGCGCGGGATCGGCCTCGACCACGTCCAGCCGCTGTGGCTGGGCGATCCGAACCTGGCCCTGTGGTGCGTGATGGCGGTGCTCGTGTGGTCCACGGTCGGCTTCTTCGTGGTCCTGTTCTCGGCGGGCATGGCCTCCATCCCGGCGGACCTCTACGAGGCGGCTCTGCTGGACGGGGCCGGCCGCGCCAACACGTTCTTCCGCATCACCCTGCCGCTGCTGTGGGACACCGTGCAGTCCGGCTGGGTCTACATGGGCATCCTCGCCCTGGGCGCCGAGTCCTTCGCGGTCGTGCAGATCATGACGACCGGGCCGGGCGGCCCCGACTACTCGACCACCGTGATGGTCCTGTACGTGTACCAGAAGGCGTTCCGGGACGGTCAGGCCGCCTACGCCACCACCATCGGCGTCGCCCTGCTCGTCGTCACGCTGGCCTTCGCCGCGGTCGTGATGCGGCTGGGCCGTCGCGAGCGGCTGGAGTTCTGATCACATGAAGACGACGGAATCTCCCGACACTCCGGGGACCCCCGACACCCCCGCCTCCGCCTCGGCTCCGTCCGGTGTCCCCGTGGTGAAGGTCGACGTGCCGGCCGGAGCGAGGCCCGAGCGAAAAAAGGAGGGCCGTGTCCTCAACGTCTTCTCGCACGGCATCCTGGTCATCTGGGCGATCATGGTGGTCATGCCGCTGCTGTGGGCGGTGATGACGTCCTTCAAGGACGACAGCTCCATCTTCGGCTCGCCCTGGTCGCTCCCGGACAAGCTGCACTTCGACAACTGGGCGCGGGCCTGGACCGACGCCAATATGAGCGACTACTTCCTCAACACCATCCTGGTGGTCGGCGGTTCGCTCATCGGCACGCTGGTGCTCGGCTCCATGGCGGCGTACGTCCTGGCCCGCTTCGACTTCCCGGGCAACCGCTTCATCTACTACCTGTTCATCGGCGGCATGAGCTTCCCGATCATGCTGGCGCTGGTCCCGCTGTTCTACGTCGTGAACAACATGGGCCTGCTGAACACCATCCACGGCCTGATCCTGGTCTATATCGCGTATTCGCTGCCCTTCACGGTCTTCTTCCTGACCGCTTTCTTCCGCACGCTGCCGACCTCGGTGGCGGAGGCGGCCTTCGTCGACGGCGCGTCCCACTCCCGCACGTTCTTCCAGATCATGCTGCCGATGGCCAAGCCCGGCCTGATCAGCGTCGGCATCTTCAACTTCCTGGGGCAGTGGAATCAGTACATGCTCCCCACGGTCCTCAACACCGACCCCGACAAACGTGTCCTCACCCAGGGCCTGGTCCAGCTCGCCGCCAGCCAGGGCTACAAGGGCGACTGGTCGGGCCTGTTCGCGGGCCTGGTGATGGCGATGCTGCCGGTGCTCGCGGCGTACATCGTCTTCCAGCGGCAGGTGGTGCAGGGGCTCACTGCGGGGGCATTGAAATAGATTGCTCGAATAAATCGCTCCTACGTTTATCCGATATTCGCACTATCACTCGATCGCGAATGGATTTCATCTGCGAGGTGGTGAAAAAGCGCTGTCCGTGGGCATCGCATAGTCATTAAAGTGCTGACCGTGACAGATCTGAGTGTCGGGCGTGCACTGTCGACGACTTACAAAGGCGCCAAGTGGGGGCTGCGGACCTGGACGCAGCGCCAGTGGTTCAAGTACCTGGTCCGGCGATCCGTCGTCCTGGCGCTGCTCATGGGAGTCCAGGACGTGGCGCCCCAGCGGATCAGGGAAGCCGCCACGAGTATGACCAGAGTGCTGATGAAGACCTCCATACCCATGGAGAGCGAGGGGTTCTTCGCGAAGCTGGGGCACTGGTTCAGGCGCTGGGTGACGCACGGGGTCAGATACCCGGAGTTCCGCGGCCCGGAGCGCGACTCGTTTCAGGAGCGCTTACGCAGATGGGCGCATGAAGCCGCGAGGAGCGAGAAGGGAAGACTGGCCCTCGATTACGTGTCCTTCCCCGGTGGAGAAGGCCAGGCCGAAATCTTCGCCAGAAACTTCCAGCTGGCCACGGCGCATGTTCTGAACGACCCGACAGGGCCTCCCACCGACTCCCAGAACCATGCTCGCGACAGAATGCTGCACGAGATAGAGGTCGGGCTGACCGAGCAGCAGATCCAGGCGAGGATGCACAACCGGAACGCCTTCCTGAGGAGCTTCGCGGCCGGTGCCACGGGTGCTGCCTTCAGCGCCATCGGGATGCACAACGACTGGTACGAGACCGTCGGGTTCGCGGTGGTGGGAGCGGGCGCTTCCGCCACGGTCGACTACACCCTGCTGGGTGCGCGACGCGTCACCCAGAGGATGACGGCCGCGCGGAGAAAGACTCTCGCGTGGCTGCTCTTCCTCATCAAGGCGCTGGTCAGATGGCAGGGGGAGGCACTTCCCGGCTGGGAGATCGAAGAGGGCTGGAGGGACTATCTGCCACGAGCGCTCGACTTTCTGGCGACGGAGGACAACGACGCCCTTCAGGGAATGCTCCATGAATGGGGGACGTCCGAGCGGCTCGAAAAGCTCATCGCGACAGCGGAGCGGGCGTCGGACGAAGATCTCAGCAGACTTCTGACCGAAGTCGAGACCGCGTTGGACTACGGCGAACTCCACGATTTCCCGAACGCCGTCAGGAACCTTCTCTACCTGCTCAGAGGGATTTCCCCCAGGAGCGGCGGGCACTCACGCCCGGAGATCGCTCCGGGGGAACGCCCGCCGCAGCTGCCCGGCATCCCCGACGAACTCGAGTGGTGACGAGCCGCCCGCGGGCCCGGAGACCCGGTACCGGCGAGCGCGGCGGATGGCGGCGATGGCGGCCGGTGCGGCCGGCCGCCCTTCGGCTCCCATGGGTTCCGCGGCTGAATGATCCCCGCAGCCCGTCCGCGCCGCCTCGTCAGGTCCCCACAGCCGCCCCGCCGGCCCCCCGAACCCTCTTCGGACCGGCTCCCGCCCTGCTCCGAGGTGGACTGCGGGGGTCCTGCGGGTGTCGCGGGCGGAACATAAGATCCGACAGCGATTTCCGTCAAGGACTTGACTGCGGTAAGCCGTTCAGCAGAGCTTGGAGTTCATAACTTGTAAGTGGCCCGGTTCCGTAGATGTGACCTGGGCCACGGGCGGCGCAGGGGCCGCCCGGCCGATGGCGGGAGTGGATGGGTCGATGGAGACTCCGGGGTCGCAGTCATCGCTGCACCGAGCCAACCTGGAACGGGTCGTACGGGCGGTGCGGCTGGCCGGGTCGCTCACGCAGGCCGAGATCGCGCGGACGACCGGGCTGTCCGCCGCGACGGTCTCCAACATCGTGCGGGAACTGAAGGACGGCGGGACCGTCGAGGTGACCCCCACCTCGGCCGGCGGCCGGCGGGCCCGCAGCGTCTCCCTCAGCGGTGACGCGGGCATCGTCATCGGTGTCGACTTCGGGCACACCCACCTGCGCGTCGCGATCGGGAACCTCGCGCACCAGGTGCTCGCCGAGGAGTCCGAGCCCCTGGACGTCGACGCCTCCGCGACCCAGGGCTTCGACCGGGCGGAGGAACTGGTCAACCGCCTGATCGAGGCGACCGGCGTCGACCGTTCCAAGATCGCCGGCGTCGGCGTCGGCGTACCCGGTCCGATCGACGTCGAGTCCGGGACGCTGGGCTCGACCGCCATCCTGCCGGGCTGGACCGGCGCCCGCCCGGCCGAGGAACTCAGAGCCAGGCTCGGCGTGCCCGTGCACGTGGACAACGACGCCAACCTCGGCGCCCTGGGCGAACTGGTCTGGGGCAGCGGGCGCGGCGTACGTGATCTTGCTTACATCAAGGTCGCCAGCGGTGTCGGCGCCGGCCTGGTGATCAACGGGATGATCTACCGCGGCCCCGGCGGCACGGCGGGCGAGATCGGACACATCACGCTCGACGAAGCCGGACCGGTCTGCCGCTGCGGGAACCGCGGCTGCCTGGAGACCTTCGCGGCCGCCCGCTACGTGCTCCCGCTCCTCCAGTCCAGCCACGGCACCGACCTGACCATGGAAGGCGTCGTCCGGCTGGCCCGGGACGGGGACCCGGGCTGCCGTCGGGTGATCGCCGACGTCGGCCGCCACATCGGCAGCGGCGTGGCCAACCTCTGCAATCTGCTGAACCCGAGCCGGGTGGTCCTCGGCGGCGACCTGGCCGAGGCCGGAGAGCTCGTCCTGGGGCCGATCAGAGAGTCCGTCGGCCGCTACGCCATCCCCAGTGCCGCCCGCCAGCTGTCGGTGCTCCCGGGGGCCCTCGGGGGCCGCGCGGAGGTGCTCGGAGCCCTCGCCCTCGCCCTCAGTGAAATGGGTGATTCAACCCTTTTGGACAGCACCTTGGCGGTCGCGGCACCCGCCTTCACTTAGAGAACGAATGACGCCGTTGCCATCTCGTTAAGTATTTACTTCTTGACGTCGCACGTGTGGCCGAGTTGACTTCCAGCCACCTCGGCCGCAGCGTTGCGGCCCTGTCAGGGAGGCACCCCCAAATGAACGCAACGATGCGTAGAGTCGTGATCGGAACCGCGGCGGTTTCGATGGCCCTGTCGATGGCCGCCTGTGGCAAGGCCGGCGACAAGAAGGACGACTCCGGCAGCAGCTCCTCCGGTGGCGGCAGCAAGACCATCGGTCTGCTGCTCCCCGACAGCGTCACCGCGCGCTACGAGAAGTTCGACCACCCGCTCTTCGAGGCGAAGGTCAAGGAGCTCTGCGCCGACTGCAAGGTCGAGTACGCGAACGCCGCCGGCGACGCGGCCAAGCAGGCCCAGCAGGTGAGCAGCATGATCACCAAGGGTGTCAAGGTCATCGTGATCAGCGCCCAGGACTCTGCCGCCATCAAGTCCTCCATCCAGACCGCCGTGAACAAGGGCATCAAGGTCGTCGCGTACGACCGCCTCGCCCAGGGCCCGGTCTCCGCGTACGTCTCCTTCGACAACGTCAAGGTCGGCCAGCTCCAGGGCCAGGCGCTGATCGACTCGCTCGGCTCCAAGGCCACCAAGAAGTCGAAGGTCGTCATGATCAACGGTGACGACGCCGACCCGAACGCGGGCCAGTTCAAGAAGGGTGCCCACGACGCCCTCGACGGCAAGGTCGACATCGCCTACGAGCAGTCCGGCCTGTGGAAGGACTCCGTCGCCGCGCAGAAGATGAAGGCGGCCATCACGCAGCTGGGCGCCAAGAAGATCGCGGGCGTCTACTCCGCCAACGACGGCATGGCCGGCGGTATCGCCACCACCCTCAAGGGCGCCGGCATCAGCGGCATCCCGCTGACCGGTCAGGACGCGGAGCTCGCGGGTATCCAGCGCATCGTCGCCGGCACCCAGTCCTCCACGGTCTACAAGGCCTTCAAGCCGGAGGCCGACGCCGCCGCCACGCTGGCCGTCGACATCCTCCAGGGCAAGAGCATCTCCTCCCTCGCCACCACGACGCAGACCAGCGGCTCCGGTGACAAGGTGCCCTCGCAGCTGCTGACCCCGGTGTCGGTCACCAAGGCCAACATCAAGGACACGGTGCTCAAGGACAAGGTCTACACCGTCCAGGACATCTGCACCGCTGAGTTCGCCAAGGCCTGCAAGGCCGCCGGCCTCCAGTAGTCACCCGCTCGCAGGAGCGACCCTCCGCCGGTACCGGCCGCCGTCGAGCGGCCGGTGACCGCCCGGCGGAACCGCGAACTCCTCCGACGCCCGCCCCGGCCTTCATACCCCGCTGCCGGGCGGGCGTCGGACGGACCCGTTGCCAACGGCGGCGGATTCGCGCATGTTCATCTTGTTGACCACGTGCATTCGCACGTCCCTCCGCGCCTGTCCCCCAAGCGCGGCATCCCCGCCGGTCAGGCGGCGAAGGAGATGGTTCACGTGTCCGCTACGCCCGTGCTGGCGTTGCGCGGAGTCTCCAAGCGATTCGGTGCGGTCCAGGCCCTCACCGACGTCGAACTGGAGGTCCACGCCGGAGAAGTGGTCGCCCTGGTGGGCGACAACGGCGCAGGTAAGTCCACCCTGGTCAAGACGATCGCGGGTGTCCACCCCATCGATGAGGGCGTCATCGAGTGGGAGGGCAACGCGGTCAGCATCAACAAGCCGCACGACGCCCAGGGGCTCGGCGTCGCGACGGTCTATCAGGACCTCGCGCTGTGCGACAACCTCGACGTGGTCGGCAACCTCTTCCTGGGGCGCGAGCTGCTGCACCGGGGCGTCATCGACGAGGTGTCGATGGAGAAGCAGGCCCGTGAGCTGCTGAGCACGCTCTCGATCCGCATCCCGAGCGTCCGCATCCCGATCGCCAGCCTCTCCGGCGGTCAGCGCCAGGTCGTGGCCATCGCCCGCGCCCTGATCGGTGACCCGAAGGTGGTCATCCTCGACGAGCCCACCGCCGCCCTCGGTGTCGAGCAGACCGCGCAGGTCCTCGACCTGGTCGAGCGGCTGCGCGAGCGCAACCTCGGCGTCATCCTCATCAGCCACAACATGGCGGACGTCAAGGCCGTCGCGGACACCGTCGCCGTGCTGCGCCTGGGCAAGAACAACGGCTCCTTCTCCGTGAAGGACACCAGCCACGAAGAGATCATCGCCGCGATCACCGGTGCCACGGACAACGCCGTGACCCGTCGTGCGGGGCGTCGCACCCCGGAGGCGGCAAAGTGAGCGAGACGTCGAACACCGTGAAGCAGGACCCGGAGCCCGTCGTGTCCAAGGACACCGTCTCCTCCGTCGAGGACCCCGCGTCCGCGGCCGTCCCCGTCGTCGACCCGCGCCTGCTGGTCCGTGAAGAGGGCTTCAAGGGCTACATCACCGAGTTCAAGCGGAAGATCAAGGGTGGCGAGCTGGGCTCGCTGCCGGTCGTCATCGGTCTGATCATCATCTGGACCATCTTCCAGGCGAAGAACGACCGCTTCCTCAGCGCCGACAACCTGTCCAGCATCAGCTACTTCCTCTCGGCCACCGGCATGCTCGCCATCGGCCTCGTGTTCGTGCTGCTGCTCGGCGAGATCGACCTCTCCGTCGGCTCGGTCAGCGGTCTGGCGTCCACAGTGTTCGCCGTCTTCGTCGTCAACCACGGCATGAACGAGTGGCTGGCGCTCGTCCTCACGATCGTCACCGGCATCGGCATCGGCGCGCTGCACGGCTGGTTCTTCGCCAAGATCGGCGTACCCGCATTCGTCGTGACACTGGCCGGCTTCCTCGGCTGGAACGGTCTGATGCTGTGGCTGCTGGGCGACAGCGGCACGATCAACATCCCGGCCGACTCCGGCCCGGTGCACCTCTTCGGCCAGAGCTCCTTCTTCATGGACCAGGCCATCATCGGCGCCTACCTGCTGGCCGGCCTCGGTGTCGTGCTGACGGCCGTGGGCTCGTTCAACGAGCAGCGCCGCCGTCGCGCGGCCGGTGTGCCCTTCCGGCCCACCAGCGAGATCCTCATCCGTGTCGGTCTGCTCGCCGTCGCGTCCTTCGTCGCCGCGGCCGTGCTGAACAACGCCGAAGGTGTCTCCAACGCCCTGGTGATCTTCCTCGCGGCGCTGGTCGTCGTGGACTTCGTACTGCGCCGTACGACGTACGGCCGCAAGGTCTTCGCGGTCGGTGGCGGCATCGAGGCGGCCCGCCGTGCCGGTATCAGCGTGCCGATGGTCCGTATCACCGTGTTCGCCATCTCCGGTGGCTTCGCGGCGATCGGCGGCATGTTCTTCGCGGGGCAGACCGCGAGCGCGACGCTGAACGCCGGTGGCGGTAACACCCTGATGCTGGCGATCGCCGCGGCGGTCATCGGCGGTACGAGCCTCTTCGGTGGCCGTGGGTCGGTGTGGTCCGCGCTGCTGGGCATGCTGGTGATCCAGTCGATCCAGACGGGTCTGGACCTGCTGAACATGAACACGTCGATCCAGTACATGATCACCGGTGCGGTGCTGCTGGGCGCGGTGGTCATCGACTCGGTGTCGCGTCGTAGCCAGAAGGCCGCCGGGCGTGCGTAAACGGTTCGCCTAGTCGCCGCAGGGGCGCGGTGGTTCTGCGAGTACCGGTCCGTCGTGGCTGGTCGCGCAGTACCCCGCGCCCCTTTGGGGCGCTCCGGTTGCCCGGCATGCCGACAGAGCCTTGCCCGGTGCCTTCAAGGCGCCGGGCACTGGTGTGTCGTGGGGGCGTGTCAGCTGGGTACTGCCGATCGCGTGACGCATCACGCACCGCCCGGACGCCGTGCGCAACATCGGAACATTAGACTCGACGAGCCCGGCAACAGCTCGATCAGCTTTTACTGCAAGGAGGCACGGGTGCCGCTGCTGACCCGCATCAGGGGACCGCGCGATCTGGACCGGCTCAACCTGGAGGAGCTGGACCAGCTGGCAGAGGA
The DNA here is from genome assembly GCF_053611185.1 of Streptomyces sp. NPDC054834. Classification (NCBI taxonomy): domain Bacteria; kingdom Bacillati; phylum Actinomycetota; class Actinomycetes; order Kitasatosporales; family Streptomycetaceae; genus Streptomyces; species Streptomyces sp. NPDC054834. The sequence continues at coordinate 80,277 of NZ_JBSGZV010000033.1, forward strand.
GATCCGGACCTTCCTCGTCGACGCCGTCTCCAAGACCGGCGGCCACCTCGGCCCCAACCTGGGCGTGGTGGAGCTCACCATCGCCCTGCACCGTGTCTTCGAATCCCCGAAGGACAAGGTGCTGTGGGACACCGGACACCAGTCCTATGTGCACAAGCTGCTGACCGGCCGACAGGACTTCTCCAGGCTGAAGATGAAGGGCGGCCTGTCGGGCTACCCCTCGCAGGCCGAGTCCGAGCACGACGTCATCGAGAACAGCCACGCCTCGACGGTCCTCGGCTGGGCCGACGGCCTCGCGAAGGCCAACCAGATCCTCGAACGCGACAGCCACGTCGTCGCGGTCATCGGTGACGGCGCGCTGACCGGCGGCATGGCCTGGGAGGCGCTCAACAACATCGCCGAGGCCAAGGACCGCCCGCTCGTCATCGTCGTCAACGACAACGAGCGGTCGTACGCACCGACCATCGGCGGTCTCGCCAACCACCTGGCCACGCTGCGGACGACCGACGGGTACGAGCGCTTCCTCGCGCGGACCAAGGAGATCCTCGACCGCACCCCGGTCGTCGGAAAGCCGCTGTACGAGACGCTGCACGGCGCCAAGAAGGGGCTCAAGGACTTCATCGCCCCGCAGGGCATGTTCGAGGACCTCGGGCTGAAGTACGTCGGCCCGATCGACGGCCACGACATCGAGGCGCTGGAGTCGGCGCTGGCGCGGGCCAAACGCTTCGGCGGCCCGGTGATCGTGCACTGCCTCACCGAGAAGGGCCGCGGCTACCAGCCCGCCCTCCAGGACGAGGCCGACCGCTTCCATGCCGTCGGCAAGATCCACCCGGACACCGGTCTGCCGATCGCCAGCTCCGGCGCCGACTGGACCTCGGTCTTCGGCGACGAGATGGTCAAGCTGGGCGGGGAGCGGGGGGACATCGTCGCCATCACGGCCGCGATGCTCCAGCCCGTCGGCCTCGACAAGTTCGCCAAGGCCTTCCCCGAGCGGGTGTACGACGTCGGCATCGCCGAGCAGCACGCCGCGGTGTCCGCGGCCGGCCTCGCCACCGGCGGTCTGCACCCGGTCTTCGCGGTGTACGCCACCTTCCTCAACCGTGCCTTCGACCAGGTGCTGATGGATGTCGCCCTGCACAAGTGCGGTGTGACGTTCGTACTGGACCGGGCCGGTATCACCGGTACCGACGGCGCCTCGCACAACGGCATGTGGGACATGTCGATCCTCCAGGTCGTGCCGGGGCTCCGGCTGGCCGCGCCGCGCGACGCCGACCAGGTGCGCGCCCAGCTGCGCGAGGCCGTCGAGGTGACGGACGCGCCGACCGTGGTCCGCTTCTCCAAGGGCGCCGTCGGCCCCGCCGTTCCGGCCGTCGGCCGCGTCGGCGGCATGGACGTGCTGCGCGAGCCCGGCACCGACCGGCCCGACGTGCTGCTCGTCTCCGTCGGCGCCCTGGCCCCCATGTGCCTGGAGATCGCCGGCCTGCTCGACCGCCAGGGCATCTCCACCACCGTCGTCGACCCGCGCTGGGTCAAGCCCGTCGACGAGGCCATGGCCCCGCTCGCCGAGCGGCACCGCGTGGTCGTCACCGTCGAGGACAACAGCCGCGCGGGCGGCGTCGGCTCGGCGATCGCCCAGGCCCTGCGGGACGCCGGCGTCGACGTGCCGCTGCGTGACTTCGGCATCCCGCCGCGCTTCCTCGACCACGCCTCCCGTGCCGAGGTGATGACCGAGATCGGGCTGACCGCCCCCGACATCGCCCGACAGGTCACCGGCCTGGTCTCGAAGCTGGACGGCAGGTTCGACCGCCCCGCCGCCGAGATCGACTCGGTGGAGCCCGCGCGCGACTAGGCATCACGGCTGAGGGCCGGTTCCCCCCACTCTTCCCGGTGGCGGAACCGGCTCTTTTGCGTGAACCTGCCTGTGCCGGGGCATACGCATCCCCAGCCCTCTCGATCATGTCGAGGACGACGAGCGTGTGGGAGGTAGGCCCGTGAGCAGCACCCTCTTCCGTACGAAGAAGGTCGAACAGTCGATCCTCGACACGGAGGAACCCGAACACGCGCTCAGAAAGTCGCTGTCCGCGCTCGACCTCACGGTCTTCGGCGTCGGCGTCATCATCGGCACCGGCATCTTCGTCCTGACCGGTGCCGCGGCCAAGAACACCGCGGGCCCCGCCGTCTCCCTGGCCTTCGTCGCGGCCGGTATCGTCTGCGCGCTCGCCGCCCTCTGCTACGCCGAGTTCGCCTCCACGGTGCCGGTCGCGGGCTCCGCCTACACCTTCTCCTACGCCTCGCTCGGCGAGCTCCCCGCCTGGATCATCGGCTGGGACCTGGTGCTGGAGCTGGCGCTCGGTACGGCGGTGGTCGCCGTCGGATGGTCCGGCTACATCCATTCGCTGCTGGACAACGCCGGCTGGCATCTGCCCGCGGCGCTCAGCGGCAGGGACACCAACCCCGGTTTCGGATTCGACATTCTCGCCGCCGCCCTCGTGCTGGTGCTCACCGCCATCCTCGTCCTCGGCATGAAGCTCTCCGCGCGGGTCACCTCGGTCGTCGTCGCCATCAAGGTGGCCGTCGTCCTCGTCGTCATCATCGCGGGTGCCTTCTTCGTCAACAGCTCCAACTACCACCCGTTCATCCCGAAGTCGCAGCCCGTGGCGGCGGGCGGCAACCTCAAAGCACCGCTCATCCAGCTGATGTTCGGCTGGGCGCCCTCCAACTTCGGCGTCATGGGCATCTTCACCGCGGCCTCGGTCGTGTTCTTCGCGTTCATCGGCTTCGACGTCGTGGCCACCGCCGCCGAGGAGACACGCAACCCGCAGCGCGACGTCCCGCGCGGCATTCTCGGCTCCCTGATCATCTGCACCGCGCTGTACGTGGCCGTGTCGATCGTCGTGACCGGCATGCAGAAGTACAGCGCGCTCTCCGTGGACGCGCCGCTCGCCGACGCCTTCAAGTCCACCGGGCACCCGTGGTACGCGGGACTCATCAGCTTCGGCGCCGCCATCGGGCTGACCACCGTCTGCATGATCCTGCTGCTCGGCCAGTCCCGGATCTTCTTCGCGATGAGCCGTGACGGACTGCTGCCCCGGTTCTTCTCCCACACCCATCCGAGGTTCCGCACCCCGTACCGGCCGACCATCCTGCTCGGCGTGGTGATCGCGGTCGTCGCGGGGTTCACCAGCCTCAGCCAGCTCGCCGAGCTGGTGAACATCGGCACGCTCTTCGCCTTCGTCGTCGTCGCGATCAGCGTGGTCATCCTGCGTCGGACCCGCCCCGACCTGCCGAGGTCCTTCCGGACCCCGTTGGTGCCCTTCATCCCGATCCTGTCGGTGTGCGCGTCACTGTGGCTGATGGTGAACCTGCCGGCCGAGACCTGGCTCCGGTTCGCCATCTGGATGGCGATCGGTTTCGTCGTGTACTTCCTCTACAGCCGCTCGCACAGCCGCCTCGGCCGAAGCGGGGAGACCACCGGCGACGAGGTCACGCACCCGAACGGGAGCACCCCCTGACCGACGCTTTGTCACTCTCGTCCTGACCCGTCCCGTATGTCCTGCTCTGTCGGAGGCCGCAGGGCCGGATAGCGTGCTGTGCATGGTCGCCGCGCCGTTCGCCCCACCACGGTCCGCAGTCGCCCGCCCGGGGTACTGGACGCGGCTGCTGCCCCTGCTGGCCGCACTGGCCTGCGTCACCAGGATCCCCTCCTTCGCCCGGCCGCTGTGGAATCCGGACGAGGGCTATCTCGCCGTACAGGCCCGGATACTGGCGCACGGCGGCCGGCTGTACGAGACGGTCGTGGACCGCAAGCCGCCGCTCGTGCCGTGGCTGTACGAGGCCGCCTTCTCGGTCCACGGCTCCGCGACGCTGACCCCGGTCCGGGTGCTCGCGGTCCTCGCGCAGCTGCTCACCGCGGCACTGCTGGCCTCGCTGGCCCGGCGGCGCTGGGGCGACCGGGCGGGCCGTACGGCCGGAGTGCTGTACCTGCTGGTCTCCGTCGGGCTCAACCCCGAGGACGCGCAGGCCGCCGGCTTCGAGGTGTTCATGCTGCCCTGTACGGCCGCCGCCATGTGGTGCGCGGACCGCCACCGCTGGGGCGCCGCCGGGCTGGCCGTCGCCTGTGCCTTCCTCGCCAAGCAGACGGGTGGGGCGGTGCTGGTGCCGGTGGCCTGGCTGCTGCACCGGTACGGCGTCCCGCGCACCGCGCTGCCGCGGCTGGCCGCCGGACTGACCCTGCCGGTGCTGGGTGCCGCCCTGGTCACCGACCCGGCGGGCTTCCTGTTCTGGACGGTCACCGGCTCGGGGGCGTACGCCTCCTTCACCGGCTCCGAACTCCACGTCCTCGTCCGAGGCCTGACCAACGCGGCGATCCTGGGCGTGGCCTGCGCGGGCCTGGTCCCGCCGGTGGTGCGGGCGAGGCGCATGGCCCGCACGGGACCGGCGGACCTGTGGCTGTGGGCGGCCTCCTCGGCGGTGGCGGTGGTACTCGGCTTCCACTTCTTCGGCCACTACTACCTGCAACTCATCCCGCCGCTCGTCCTGTCGGCGACGGCCGCGCTGCGGCTCCTGCCCCGTGAACGGCTGACCGCCGCCGTCCTCACCTCGGCCGGCTGCTGCGTCCTGTTCCTCACCTGGGGCCTGCTCGCGCCCCGCCCCGAGCTCGCCCACGCTCAGCGCCTCGCCGCCGCCGTCGCCCAGCGCACCGGGCCGGCCGACCGTGTCCTGCTGTGGGGCATACACCCGGAGACGTACTGGCTCGCCGACCGCACCCCCGCCAGCCGCTTCCTCACCGCAGGCCTCCTCACCAACTACAGCGGTGGCCGGGACGGCCCGCAGGTCGGCGAGAAGTACGCCGTCGCGGGCGCCTGGCCGGTCTTCCGCGCGGAGCTGACCGCCCACGCCCCGGCCCTGGTGGTCGACGACTCCCGCGGCGAGCCGTACGCCCCCGACCGCGTACCGACCCTCGAACGACTGCTGGCGGCACGCTACGAGCCGGTGCAGAAGGTGGACGGGGCGGTGCTGTACGCCAGGGTGACGGGGGAATAGCGCGGGGCCCGGCCCGGGCCTGTTGAGAAGGCCCCAGGCTTCGGCCGGGAGGCGCCGGTGCCTCCAGCCCGGCGACACCCGGCACCAGGGCCTCCCCCCACGCTCGAACACGCTTGCGCAGGGGCACCCCGATCGCGGCGGGCGCGGGGTCCGTCCTTCGGGCGGACGACGGGAATTGTCAGACCGGACGGCCGAGCACCGTCCGCGGGCCGGTCAGCTCCGCTGCCCGGACTCTCTCCACAGGACCACATGGCCAGGCGCCAGATGCGGGCGATCTCCTCGTCGGGTGGCCCCGGAGCGCAGGGCCGCGCGGAGGTCCGTCTCCTCGGTGGCGAATAGGGCCTGTTGCGAAAGTCCCTCCCCCAGCCTTCGGCCGGGAGGTGCCCCCAGCCCAGCGACGCCCGGCACGCGCAACGGGCTTTAGCCGAGCACCGTCCGCGGGCCCGTCACCTCAGCTCCCAACGCGGTGACCCGGGCCCTCAGTTCCCGGTCGGCCGTGACGACCAGCCTGGGGCGGTGGGGCTCCTGGGCGACCAGCTCGACGATCCGGTCGTCGCCGCTGCCGGGCGCCGAGTCCACCCGTACGCCGGGCACGGACTCCACGCCACGGGCCGCCCCCTCGACCACCAGCAGGATCTCCACCGGGCTCGGACGGCCGGGCAGCCCCTGCTCGGCCAGCCGGTCACGCAGCCGTTCGGCGGCCCCCTTCCGGTCCCGCCACCAGCCGTCGGGCACCGACCCGACGACATTCGCGGCGTCGACGATCACCAGCACGGGGGCTTCCGCATCCATGCGACCAGGGTCCCACGGCCACCGCCCGGAGAGGGCCGGTCCACGACGGCCGACCGCCCCGGCTTAAAGTGAACCGGTGAACGGCGACTGGCTCCTACGCGGCAGAGACGGCCGCCTCAGCGTCTACCTCCCGTCCGGTGACGCCGTCCTGTGCCGGGCGGAGCGCGCACCCGGCGGCCCCTGGGGCGCACCGCGCAAGGTGGGCGGCGACCAGAAGCTGCACCCCGTCCTCGCCGTAGGTCAGGGCGCCGACGGCTACGCCCACCTGGTCTCCTGGCGGCCCACCGCCAACGGCGAGTCGGGCCTCGTGCACTCCACGCACTTCCGCCCGCTCCTGGCCGCCCTGGACTGGAGCCCCATCGGCCACCCCGACAAGAAGGGCGAGCGCACCGGCACCCCCGCCGTCGCGGTCGACGCGCAGGGCCGCGCCCATGTCTTCGTACGCAACAAGGGCGGCGGGGTGAGCATGCTCGCCCAGAAGGAGAAGGGCGGCTGGGGGCCCTGGCGCGACCTCAAGGGCCGGGACGTCCAGGGCGGACCGGTGGCGGTGACGGGGGAGTCCGGGCGGGTGGAGGCGTACGCGGCCGTCCCGGGCGGCATCCTGCGCTGGCACCAGGAGGATCCCGGGGCGCAGCCGGTGCTGGAGGAGGCGGTGGAGGCCGCGGTCCGGCCCGGCACCCTCCACGCGCTGGCCACCTCCCCCGAGAGCACCACTGTCTTCTACACCGACGACGCGGGCGACCTGTGCGCCTGGCGCCCCGGCGGCAAGCCCGTCGCCCTGCTGCCCTCGGCCGGGTCCGGGCCGGTCACCGCGGTCCGCTGCGACCTCGACGGGCACGACTGCACCCTGCTGGCCCAGCGTTCGGCGAGCGGTCGGGTGGCGTTCGCCGCGTATCCCACGCAGGAGGAGTCGGCGGGCGCCTGGTGGTCGGAGTCGGGCCCGCGGCTTCCCGTCGACGCGCTGGTGTCCCTCGCGGTCGACGCCGCCGACCGGGTGGTCGCGGCAACGTTGTCCCCCTCCACCGGCCAACTCCTCCTCACCCGCCGCAAGGACGAGCCGGGGCTGGCACTGGAGGCGTGGCGGCAGATCTGAGCCGCCGGTCGCAGGCCCGGGGCTCGGACCCGGGCACTCAGGGGGTACGGCCGCCCCGGGCCGGGGACTTCCGCGCCGACGCGGGGATGGTCCCGTCCTTCCGCAGCGCCCGCCACAGCTGGTTGGCCTGGGGCTGGGCGGCCACGACCCGGTTGGGGTCCTGGGTGTCGTAGCGCACCGGGAGCATGATCGTCTCCATGCCGGCCGGGTCGATACCGTTCACGCTGCGGCCGAACTCGGCGAGCTTGGTGAGGGAGGCGAGCCGGGAGTCGGTGGTCAGCGACGCGGTGAGTTCGTCGGCGATCGTGTAGGCCTTGGCGGGGCTGCCCAGCAGGTCCTGGTGCTTGATCTCGGTGAGCAGGGCCGTCAGGAACTTCTGCTGGAGCCCGATGCGTCCGAGGTCGCTGCCGTCTCCGATGCCGTGCCGGGTGCGGACGAACTGAAGGGCCTGGGTGCCGTTCAGCCGGTGGGTGCCGGCGGTGATGTCCAGGCCGCTGGAGGTGTCGTGGATGTCCTGGCCGACGGTGACGGTCACGCCGCCTATCGCGTCGACGAGTTCCTTGAAGCCCGCGAAGTCGATCTCCACCAAGTGGTCCATCCGCACTCCGGACATCTGCTCCACCGTCTTGACGACACAGGCCGGACCGGCCAGCGAGTAGACGGAGTTGAACATCACGCGCTTCGCCCCGGCCAGCTTCGTCCCGTCCCGTCCGGTGCACTCGGGGCGGGTCGCCAGGGTGTCACGGGGAATGCTGACCGCGACGGCCCGCTTGCGGCCCTCGGGTATGTGGACGACCAGCGCGGTGTCCGAACGCGCCCCGGACACGTGGCCCGTGCCGAGCGCCGCGTTGGCGCCGGCCCGTGAGTCCGAGCCGAGGACCAGCAGGTTCTGACCGGACGTCGGCAGCTTCGGCGGCCGGTCGTCACCGATGGCCCGGTCGAGGTCGACACCCTTGATGTTGGAGTCGAGGTCGCGGTAGAGCCAGTAGCCCGTCGCGCCCGCGGCTGTGATCAGCACCATGGCACAGCCCACGATCCAGCGCACGACGCGCCGCCGGCGGCGACGCGGCGGTGGGCCGGCCGGGGCATCCGACGGCTCGTGTCTCGATCCGCTGCTGGTGCCCGGCTCCGTCGGGGCATGCGTCATGACCGGTTCCTTCCTCAACTCACCTGTTCGATGCCGTGTTTCGCACGTGGGCAGGGCACGAGTGGGGGAGGGACCGGGCCTGCGCGGCTCTGACGCCGTGGCGTGCCCGAACTATAGACCCAGCACATCCACTTTTCGCCATGTGGACGCTTGGTTGACAGTCAGTGAATGTACAGTGAAGATATGTGCGGCTTTGAAGATTAAACTATTGTCGCACGGAACCTACCGGATTCGTCCGGAGTGTTCCGGTGGTCGCGAACCCGGGCCTGGGGATGAGGGGGGTGCGCGACCGAGGGGGGCTCGCCTGTCCTCGACGGGTGAGAAGCAAGGGGGGTGGCTGTGGTCGTGTGCGCCTCGGGCGGCGGCTCGACAGCCGTGTCCGGCAGCCTGCTGCCGCCTGGACGTGGATGGTGCGGAAGTCACGTGAGTGGGAACAATCCCGAGGCGAGCGCGCTCGTGTCGACGTACCGGTCGCTCGTGCCGGTCGAAGCCCGGCGTCAGATCGTCCGGCGGGTGCCGCGCCCGCTGCGCGCGGCGGTGATGCGCTCGCTGACCGCCGCCGACGCCGTGCGTTCCGCCCTGGTGGCAGGGGCACTCGGCAACGGGCGCCGCGCCGGCGTCCGGCACACTCCCGCCGGTCCGCTGCGGGTCGTACGCACCGACGGCAGGCACCGCTGGGCCGTCGAGGTGCCGGGGATCACCGCCTGGGCCGCCCGGGCGCGGAACCTGCACATCCTGGTCACCCTGCTGGAAGAGGCCGGGATCGACTACTTCTGTGTGCGCGGCACCGCGTCGGCCAACCCTTGCGTGGCGGTGCCGGAGCGCCTGCGGTCCGATGTGGAGGACATCCTGCGGACCGCCTGCGGGCACCACCCCGGCTATGTCGGCAGTGTCTCCCCGGGCCGGGTGCGGCCGGGGGCCTCGGCGGCGAGCTGGCGTGCCCTGCGCGCGCAGCCCGTGCTGCGCATGGCGTGGCACGTCTGCGACCCCACCGGGAACCTGGCCTTCGGCCGTGAGTCCGGCTGTGACATCGAGTTCTGGGCCGAGCAGGAGGGCTGGCTCGTGGCACCCCGCCCGAACCGCGTGGTGGCCGAGGTCCCGGTGGACGCGGGCCACTGCCAGGTCGAGCAGAAACGATTCAGCGCAGTGCCGGCCATGTACACCACCGGACAGGCCCGCACCCTGCCGGAGTTCGCCGCCGCCCTGCCCGACGACCATCTCTTCCCGATCGACGTCGTCTACACCTGGGTCGACGACTCCGACCCCCTCTGGCGCGCCCGCAAGGAGGCGACCCGGCGGGTGCTCGAACGGGACACCGGCGACGACACACTGCACGAGCAGGCGGCGAACGACTCGCGCTACGTCAGCCGCGACGAACTGCGGTACTCGCTGCGGTCGATCCACCAGTACGCGCCCTGGGTCCGGACCATCTTCCTCGTCACGGCGGGGCAGGTGCCCTCCTGGCTCGACACCGCCTTCCCCGGGATCAGGGTGGTCGACCACAGCGAGATCTTCTCGGACCCGGCCGCGCTGCCGACGTTCAACTCCCACGCGATCGAGAGTCAGTTGCACCACATCCCGGAGCTCTCCGAGCACTTCCTCTACCTGAACGACGACGTCTTCTTCGGCAGGCCCGTGCAGCCCGGGAAGTTCTTCCACCCCAACGGGCTGTCCAAGTCCTTCCGGTCGAACGCGCTGATCCCGTCGGGCCGCGCCGACTCCACGGACCTGCCGGTCAACGCCGCCGGCAAGAACAGCCGGGGACTCATCGCCCAGCAGTTCGGCACCGTCATCTCCCAGAAGATGAAGCACACCCCGCACGCCCTGCGCCGCAGCGTCCTGACGGAGATCGAGCAGGTCTACGCCCACGCGCACCGGGTCACCCAGCACTCCCGCTTCCGGTCGCCGAACGACGTACCCGTCGTCTCCTCGCTGTACCACTACTACGCGTACCACTCGGCACGCGCGACGGCCGGGGACATCCGGTACCAGTACATCGACCTCGCGGACGACCTGGCCCAGCGCCGTCTCAACTCCCTGCTCGCCAGGCGCAACTACGACACCTTCTGCATGAACGACACCGTGACGGCCGCCGACCCGGAAACCCAGGACCGTATGGTCGCGGACTTCCTGAACGCCTACTTCCCCGTACCGAGCCCCTACGAGCGCGCCACCGGCATACCCGCACCGCGGGTGGCCCCGGCCGCGGAGCTGGACGGAGCGAGGGCATGACCACTTCCCTCGCGAACCCCGCCACTTCGTCCGGCGGGTCCGGAACCGTGCCGCGCGGTCGGCGCGCCCTGCTCCGCGCAGTGCGCCTGTGGCTGATGCTGCGCCTGTTCGTGCCCCTGCGGAAGAACCGCACCGCGCACCTGCGATACGCGGCCGTCCTCGACGGCCAGACCGTGAACCTGCACGCGGTACTGCCCCGTTCCGTCCCGCTGCCCGACCGTGCGGCCGTCGTGCTCCGCCGGCGCCGCAGGCGGCATCTCGCCGAGGCGCGCGTGTACCGGGGGCCGGCCGGCGAACTCCTCATGGACGCCGCGATCCTGATGGGGGAGGAGGTCGGGGGCGTACCCGCCGGGCCCGGACGGTGGAAGCTCCGGCTGCGGATGTACACCGGGCGCCGCAAACGGTCCGTGGCACTGCTGCTCCTCGAGCCGCCGGTGCCGTACGAGGGCCCCACCAAGCCCATGGAGGCCTCCCCGGTCACCGGCGCACGCCACCGCGTCGGGCGTACGGTCACCGGCACCGCCCGGATCGTCAGCTCGGCCCCGAGGCCGGCCGTCGAGGTGGTCAAGGTGCACATGTCGCACGCCGGAGTCACCGTCGACTGCCGGGTGCTGGGTACCCGGGTGGACACCCCGTGGGCCGAGTTCGTCGCCGCCGGGCGCCGGATCCGGCAGCCCGTCCACCCGCTGGGGCCGGACACCTACCGGACCGAGGTGCCGCTGGACCGGATGGAGCCGCGCTCCTCCAGACCGGAGCACTGGGACGTCGTGCTGTGCCAGGAGACCGGGCCGTCGCTACGGCTCGGCAGACGGCTCCACGACGTCCGCAACCCGCGGCGCGTCTTCGCCATGCCCAGCATGGCGATGACCCCGGCCGGCCGCACCCCGATGATCGTCCAACCGCGCTACACCCCCGCAGGCAACCTCCGTGTCACCTGCACGCGCATGCCCGAGGCAGACTGAACTCCGAGAAGTGAAAATCACATTCCTGCTGACCACGGCCGATGCCGTCGGCGGCACCGAACGGGCCGTGTTCAACCAGGCGTCCGAACTCGCCGCCCGGCACGACGTCCGCGTCCTCAGCGTTTTCAAGAGCAAGCCCGAGCAGTTCTTCCAGCCGGACGAACGGGTGCGGGTCGACTACCTGGTCGACCTCACCGGGGACACGCCCCGGCCGCTGCGGCCCAGCACCGTGGACGACACGGTGTGGTCCGCTCTGGCCGCCCTGCCCAGCGACATCGTCGACCGGTCCTGGGAGCCCGTCTTCAGCCGGCTCAGCGACGTCGAACTCGAATACGCCCTCCAGCAGACCGACACCGACGTCCTGATCACCACGACGCCCGCGCTGATGGCGCTGGCGGTCCGGCTCACCCCGGCCCGGGTGATCACCGTTCACCAGGAGCACCGGGTCTCCGAGCTGCGCGGCCCGACCGGTGAACCGCTGCTGCGGTACGCCGCCCGGCTGGACGCGCTGGCCGTGCTGAGCGAGCGGACCCGGGAGTGGTTCGCCGAGACCCTCGGCGCGACCGCTCCCCGCCTGGAAGTGGTGCCCAACGCCCTGCCCAGCGGCTTCCGGCCCCGGTCGACCCTGGAGACCCGGACCGTCGTCATCGCCGGCCGGCTCGTCGCGGAGAAGCAGATCGACCACGCCCTCACCGCCTGGGCGAAGGTGGCGGCGCTCCACCCCGACTGGCAGCTGCGCATCTTCGGGGACGGGCCGCTCAGCGGCGCCCTGCGCCGGCAGATGGACATGCTCGGCCTGCACGACTGCGTGCAGCTCAACAGCAACTCGCGCTATCTGACGGAGGAATGGGCCAAGGCCAGCATCGCCCTGCTCACCTCGCGCACCGAGGCGTTCGGGCTGGTGCTCGCGGAGGCGCAGGCGGCCGGCGTCCCGGTCGTCTCCTACGACGCGCCCAACGGCCCGCGGGAAGTGGTGATCGACGGCCACACCGGCCTCCTGGTCCCCTCCGGCGACACCGACGCGCTGGCCTCCGCGCTCGTATCGCTGATCGAGGACTCCGAGCTGCGCCACCGGATGGGAGCGGCGGCCCTCGCCTCCGCGAGCCGGTTCTCGTCCGCCGTGGTGACCTCCCACTGGGAGCGGCTCTTCCACGAACTCGTGGCGGAGCGGGAGAGCGGACGGCGCGACCTGGCGAAGGCGGAACGCCAGGCGGTTCACGTCTACCTCAGTGGTCCGGACGGCGCCCTGCCGAAAGCCGCGCCCGCACCCCCCGGATCGGTCCGCACGAGCGGCCAGCGCGCGCTGGAGCAGCGCCTGCTGGAGCGGCGGGGCCTGGTGCACGACGGCGGCCAGGTGTGCCGGCAGCTGGAGTGGGAGTCCCCGTGGGACGTGGTCCAGGCGAACCTCGCACTGGCCGCGAACGCCCTGGAAGGCGCGGGCATCCCGTACATGGTCGTACGCGACCGCATGGTGCGGCACACGGTCGCCGTGCACGCGGACCACCGCGAGGCCGTCTTCAAGACGCTCGCCGACCGTTACGCGGACGAGCCCGTCTACGCCTCCGTGCTCAGCGAGGGCCAGAAGACGATCGCGACCGGCCTCGTGGCCCTGCTGGGCGACTACTCCGGCACCCCCTGCTCGGGCATCCGCGTGTACCAGAGCCTCGTCTCCCCGTCCCGCACGCTGCGCCTCGGCGCGGTCTACGGCTGCACGATCACCTTCTGGGAGGACGAGCCGGACGACGAGGACCACCTCAAGTCCCCCACGCGGACCCTGATCGGCGACCGCGTCCCGCACAGCGCCATGCGGCGCAGCACGATGACCCTGGGAGGCCGTCGCTACCCCACCCTCGTGGCCTTCAACCAGACGATCGTCGGCGACCTCGACTTCCCCGTGGACGCCGTCTACACCTGGGTGAACGGCGCCGACATCGACTGGCTGGAGCGGAAGAACGCCGTCCTGGCCGCCAAGGGCATGGACACCCAGGACTCGGCCACCAGCGCCGCCCGCTTCCGCGACCGCGACGAACTGCGTTACTCCCTGCGGTCCATCGACATGTACGCCCCGTGGATCCGGAACATCTACATCGTCACCGACCGGCAGACCCCGCACTGGCTGGACGTCTCCCACCCCCGGGTGCGCATCGTCGACCACACCGAGATCTTCGGCGACCGCGGAGCGCTGCCCACGTACAACTCGCACGCCATCGAGAGCCAGTTGCACTACATCGACGGGCTGGCCGAGCACTTCCTCTACTTCAACGACGACATGATCCTCGGGCGGACCGTGCAGCCCGGCACGTTCTTCCTGGGCAACGGGCAGGCCAAACACTTCCTGTCACCCACGGCCGTGCCGATGTCCCCGATCTCGGAAGAGGACGAGTTCAACATCACCGCCGCGAAGAACAACCGGGCCCTGATCGAGCGGTCCTTCGGGCACACGCTGACACATGCGTTCCTGCATGCTCCGTATCCGCTGCGCCGCAGCGTGCTCGCCGACATCGAGCGCGACTACGGCAAGGAGATGGCGGCCACGGCGCGCGCCCAGTTGCGCAGTCGCACCGACGTGTCGGTCGCCTCGTCACTGCACCACTACTACGGCTTCTTCACCCAGCGCAGCGTGCCGGGCAGCATCTCCTGCGGCTTCGTCAACGTCGGCCTCGCCGAGCACGGTCCGCGGCTGAACCGGATTCTGACCGCGCGCCCCCACGACGTGTTCTGCCTCAACGACTACCACGACGGTGACGTGTCGGAGGAGGAGCAGGACGCGATCCTCGCGGCCTTCCTGCCGAGCTACTTCCCGGTGGCGAGCCAGTTCGAGACGGGATCCGTGCGCAACCGGCGCGCTCACGCCGGCTATCTGCCCGGATGGCCGCTGTGACCCACCCCGACCGGACCGAAGAACCCGACCAGAGCGACGAAAGACGATCCACCGTGTCCAGCCCCGCCTCCGTCGTGCAGATCGTCGCCCACCCGGACGACGACCTGTACTTCATGAACCCCGCGACCTTCCAGGCGATCAAGGCGGGCACGCCCACCACGACGGTCTACTTGACCAGCGGAGACGCCGACGGACGCAACCCCCGCCCCTGGCAGATCGCGCCCCCCGCCGAGGACCGGGAGGCCTACGCGAAGGCACGGCAGAACGGCATCAAGGCCGCGTACGGCGCGATGGCCCTCGGTGACCGCACCGCGCCCTGGACCCCGTCCACCCTGCCCACCACGGGCGGTGCCGTCGCCGAGGTCTACACCCTGGCCGACGCGCCCTGGGTGAAGCTGGTCTTCCTCAACATCTGCCAGCACGGCACGCCCGACGGCCCGCCGCGCAGCCTGCACGTGCTCTGGCAGGAGGAGGTCGAACGGATCCCCACGCTCGCGGTGAGCGGCGGCCTGGTGAACGAGCGGTACTGGTACACGCGTACCGGACTGGTGGACACGCTGGTCCAGATCCTGGACCTCGTCGGGCCGACCCTCGTACGCACCATGGACCCGGATCCGGACCGCCTGGTCCACGACGAACGGTTCCCGCAGCACCACGACTTCGGCGATCTGGCCGACCACTGCGACCACACCGCGACCGCTCTCTTCTCATGGCTGGCGCTGGACCGCTACCAGGGCCCCGGCGAGGGCCGCAGCTTCGTGGTGGAGGCCTTCCGCGGCTACTCCAACGAGCGGTGGCCGCACACCCTCGGCCCACGGGCCATCTCGCTCAAGGAGTACTTCCTCAACCTCTACGGCGCTGCCGACGGGTACGACTGCGGTGACCCCGCCGGCAGCGGCGACTACGCGGTCGGCTGGAGCGCGCGCACCACGGGCTGGGTGCAGAGCACCACCCCGCGCCATCCGCACGGGGCCTGGCTCGGCCGCGACGCGCGCGGCCGCCTCACGGCGTTCGCCGTGGTCAACCAGCAGGCCGCGGTGTGGCTGGAGACCCAGCCCGGAAACGGCCAGTGGCGCGGACCGTTCTTCCTGGGCGGCGGGCCGCTCTCCCCGGGACTCGCGGCGAGCCTGACCCCGGACGGCCGCTGGCAGCTCTTCGCCCGGCGCATGTCGCACCTGGGGCCCGACCACTCCCAGCGGCGGGAGATCGTGCTGCTCGAACAGGCCGAGCGGGACGGGCGTTTCACCGAATGGATCATCCTGGGCAACCCCTCGGCGGGGAACCCCGGGCGCGACCGGCACCTGGGCACGCCGGCCGTCGCCCGTGACGCGATGGGACGCATGCACCTCTTCGTGCGCAACGGGGGACAGGGCCTGCACACCCGCGTCCAGGAGACGGACGGTATCTGGGGCAGTTGGACGGACCTGCGCGGCCACGAACTCCAGGAGGGCCTCGCGGCGGTGACCGCGCCGAACGGCCGGGTGGAGGTCTTCGCCGCCAGCCGGGAAGGCGTCTTCCACTGGGCCCAGGGCTCTTACGACCGGCCACTGCGGCGCGGCCCCCGCTTCCGGCTCACGGTCCCTGCCTCGCCCCCCGCGGCCGCTGTGCAGCCGAACGGCCGGGTCATGACGGTCTACCGGCAGCCCGAGACAGGGCGTCTGCTCATGGCCGAGGAAGACGCCCCGGGCGGCCAGTGGAACAGTCCGGCCGTGTCCATCGGCGGCCGCGGCGGCTTCGGCGCCATCGCCTGCGCTCCGGGCCCCGACCCGGAGACCGGCACACTGGTGGCCACCCTCAGCGACCCGGGCGGCATCGCCTACCGCTTCCTCCCCGGCGACCACCCCTGGCAGGAACTCCCCACCGACGACCTCGGCGGGCCCCCGGCCCACGCCCCCGCCGCGGCCTTCGACGCACTCGGCCGCGCCACGATCGCGGTACTCGGCCCGGACGGCCGCCTGGCCATAGCCCGGCAGGCCGGCCGCGGGTCGGTCGGCTTCGGCCCGTGGCAGGTGGTGGGCTGAGGGACGTGGGTCGTGGGCCGGGGCGGAAGGGCAAGCCCGTCGCCCTTCTGCCCCCGGGCGTGGCGGGAGGCGCGAGTGCGCCATGATGACCACCGTGGACACCGAGACACTCATCAACGCCTGGCGGCGTCTGCTCACCGGCTCCGGCAAGTCATGGGTGCTGTTCGAACACGGCACCTGCGTGGTACTGGAAAACCCGGCCGGTGAACTCGCCGGACAGGCCGTTGGCATCCTCCGCGAGTTCGGCCCCGTACACGTCGCCACCTCGGCCGGCGACTTCCGTGTGCTCGAACTCAACACCGGCGAGGGCTGGCTGGTGACAAGCCACCACCCCGACGTCGTCACCTTCGTCCCACGCGACGACCCCGAGGACCCCTCGCACCTGGCCGTCGGCATGCTGGGCCGCTCCCGCCGCGACAGCGACGGAACGGAACTCCGAGTCATCCATGTCGAGGCCACCCCGCTTCCCTGATCGCTCTTCCCCTCCTCGAGCGCGAGCGCGTCGACGTGTCTCGATCCACGTCCTCCGCCAGGCCGAGTACGAGTACAGCTGCCAGGCTTCCGGGCAGTCGGGGCGATCACCGTGCGGGTGTGCAGCAGCGAGCTCCACTGTCCAAGCTCCCTGTGGTGTGGGCCGAGCGCTCGTGGGGCGCGGTGGCCGTTCACAGAAGAGAAGTGGGAGCGCGCCGTTCTCATGACATGCCGTCCCCCCGGGCGGACACGGCGAGGGCGAGGCGCTCGGAGAGTCGTACGGCTGAGAACAACGTCCCCATGGCAGCACAGCGAGCTTGCATCGCTCCCACTCCTCGACGGCTTGGCGCCGGGATTGTTCGAGAGAGTCGACAGCAGCCAGTAGGTATCAGTTCCACAGCAGCTCGACCACGGCACGGAGCCTCCCGCGCCAGGGGAGTGCTCGAACGTCAGCCCACAGCGGCGTGCGCCGCCACAGCCAGGCATGACGGCGGCTCCTTCCTGCGATGTCACCACTGCACGCAGCCGCTACCGCGCCAACCGCCGGGACACCCACGATCATCAACAGCACTGGCAGAATGCCGCCCTCCACGCTGACCACGGCCTCGCCCAGGAAGAGCGTTCCGGCAACAACTCCCGCCAGAAGCCGGCGCAGCAGCCCATGAGAGGTCAGCCGGCCGGGCGCGAGCGCCAATGTCGCACCGAGCAGTAGACCCAGCGCCGCGCCCGCGAACAGGCTGCCGCCCACGAGGAGCGCTTCGGAGACGAGAGCCGAAGGCACGACGTGCCAGTGCCCCATCACCGACGCGACCATCACGCTCGCCGTCCACACGGCGCCCCAGCCCAGCGCGCAGACCCCTCCGACGACCAGGCCGAACCGCAGACCTCGCATCATTACGCCACGCTTCACCGATCCCCCTCACGCCGCAGCTTACGTCCGCGGACGCAAGCGTTCGCAGCAGGGCAGGTCTATCCGTGTCACGCCCCGAATCCATCTCCCGCTTGGGCTTGCTTGTGGGGGCTCTAGATCATCTGCGCTGTCGGCGGTACCTTGCCGTCATGACTCACAACCGAAAGGGCAATGCCGCGTAGGCGCCCATCCGCTGTACGGAGCACTCTTCCCGTACGGACCACGAGGCACTTCTTCCGTCACCCCTACCCGACGATCAACCGTCTGCCGGCGGGGTGCGAAGCCGATATCCGCAGGCTCGAACACGCGCGTTTCTGGCCGGGTGCCACTGCCAAGGCCTTCTGGCACTGGGCCGCCCTGGCTCACGGTCCGCTGAAGCGGATAGCTGATCCCTTCACTTCCGCCAGGTGCGGCATCCCCGAGTGCGGCTGCGATCCAGGCTACTCACGCGATCACCTCGAAGAGATCATGCACGCCTTGCCCAAGAAGTCGGCACGAGAGTTGCGGGAGCTTGTACGGGATCTCGACGGCAAGATCCTTAAGAGAGCCAGGGTCGTCCGCGCCGATTCTCTCCACGTCCCCTGGTGGCGAGACCAGCTTTAGGCGCCTGCCATCACGAGCCCTCACAGGCCATGTGAGCGCCGACGAGGCCGCCCAAGCTGGGCCGTCGGCGGGCCGTACGAGGTCAGTCGACGCCGACCGACACCGTAGCCATGGCGCACTGGGTGAGCGCAGCGAAGCTGGTGCGATACAGCAGCGAAGTACAGCAATATCAGCAACCGGCGCTGTCTGCCAGCGTCCTCGTGAAGCCGTAGGCGACCGGTATGACGCTCATCGAGCGATCCAAATCAAGCTGCGGATCAGATGGTTGTGCCGTTTACCCAGGCCGGCAGCCCAATCCGCCGCAAATGATCGCAGCTTCCCAAGCTGAGAGCGCGAGTTCGATTCTCGTCACCCGCTCCATGATGAAGGCCCAGGTCAGAGACCCGGGCCTTTTTGCTGTGTGCGGTGATCACTGGTCTCGCGTGCCAGAAGTGCGCCAGATCGCAGGACCCGCCTCACGTCCGCCGACGGAGCTGTGGCTCCAGAAGGTCCAAGGCCTCCTCCCAGCGGAAACGGTCCGCTCCCCCGCCGGCCTTCGGCCTGTGAGGCTCGTAGGAGCCGATCAGGACGTTCATGTCATCGCGGAGCCGTTCGAGGCTCTGCCGGTAGGCGGGATGGGCTGCCTGGGCGGCGTTCAGGTAGGGCAGGACGGCTGTGGGGATGTCCATGCCGTACGCCTCACACAGGATGCCCAGTGCGAGGGTGTCGGAGATGCCGGCGGCCCATTTGTTGACCGTGTTGAAGGTGGCCGGAGCGACGGCGATGGCGTCTGCGGGCGGCAACGGGCGGGCCTCGCCGCGTGTGCGCCATGCGGAGCGGACCGGGTAGCCGGTCCGGGCCTCGATCGCCTCGGTGTCGA
The DNA here is from genome assembly GCF_053611185.1 of Streptomyces sp. NPDC054834. Taxonomy (NCBI): domain Bacteria; kingdom Bacillati; phylum Actinomycetota; class Actinomycetes; order Kitasatosporales; family Streptomycetaceae; genus Streptomyces; species Streptomyces sp. NPDC054834. Next base: position 99,291 of record NZ_JBSGZV010000033.1, read on the forward strand.
GGAAGCCCAAGCCCTGCGGGGTAGCGATGACGCCGACGTCCCATTGCCGTCCCTGCGCGGCGGTGATCAGCTTGCTGACGTCGGAGGCGACGCCGCAGGCGCACACGACGACGTACAGGAACGGCTTCTGCTCCGGGACGGTCGGCTCGGTCACGCGGGAACTCCCAGTCGGCGGCTGAAGTGATGCAGTTCCGGCAGGGTACGGCGGTGGTCGCGGGCAACCAGATCGGCGACCAACTCGCGCACGGCCGGGCGGCGGACGTCCTGAGCGGCGCAGGTCTCGGCGATACGCAGGGCCTGGTAGGCGTCGGAGAGCCGATCCTGCTGGCCGTAGGCGCGGGCAGCCTCCACCCAGAGGGCGGCCCGACGCTCGGGGACGGGGATGGGCATGCGCATCAGCGGGCGCGCCGCTCGGATGGCGTGCCCCACGTCGCCCAAGGCCACCAGAGCGCTGATCTCATGGAGAGCGACGTTGGTCGGGCTGAAGTTGGCCCACGCGTCGGGCCGGTCGAGACAGACGTAACGGGCCAGTTCTTTCGCCTCGGTGAGGAACTCACCGGCAGCGGCACGATCCCCTCCGGCGCTGGCCGCGGTCACCCCGCGCAGGAGCAACAGCCCCACGGCCGCAAGGTATTTCGGGGAACGGCGGTCACATGAGCCGGTGAGCTGACCGGCTGTATGGCGAACGAGGGTGACGGCCTGGGCGGTGTGCTTCTCGCGGACCAGGACGTGAGCCTGCACGCGCACACTCGACGCGAGGATCACCGGATCGCCGGAGCGTTCGGCCTCGGCCATCGCGCGGCCGACCGCGAGCCAGGCGTTGCCCTGGTCGTGTTTCTTGAGCAGCAGGCTGGTCGAGGTCTGGTACGCCGTGGCCAGTAGCCCAGCGAGCACCTCTGTGGCTGTTTGGTCTTCGGCCGCTGCGAACCGAAGGTCGGCGATCAGACCGGGGAGCGTCCGTTCCAGTGCGGCGTAGTCGCAGATGTAGAAGAGCCTGCGGGTCGCTCCGACCCGTTCACCGAGCACTGCCGTGTCCAAGGGCGCGCCGGTAGCCACCGTACTCGGACCGGGAAGCAGTGCCTGGACGAGGTCATGGTGCGCGGACGTCGAGCCGACCGGGGGCGTGAGCGCGGCGAGACTCGCGGCGAGGAAAGTACGGCGGTGCATGTCGTCAGCCCACCCATCGACGGAGGAGTCATCGGGCACAGCCATGAGCCCCAACTCCGCTGGCCGGATATCGAGCTCCTGTCGGACCGCACGCAAGACACGGATGTCCTCCGTACCACGACCTCTCTCCAACCGACTCAGCTTGGACTGGTGGTAGCCGAGCGCGGCGGCGACGTCTTTCTGCGAGCGCCGTTGTAACACCCTGGCCCGGCGAATCACCTCACCGATCCGTCCCGCTTCGCTGCCTGCTTCGGCCATCGCCACGGCCCCTTCCGCCGCCGCCGATCCTGCCTGAGCAACCGAGCGTAGATCAGCCACTCTTCGAGGTGATGCAGCTTCTGCATAACCGATGCAGCGCGGACGACGAGACCAACCAACAACCACGAGCACCTGGTTGCGTGACGAAGCCACCCCCACACCAGAAAGGCCACTCATGGCAACGCACCAGCTCGCCCTATCCGTACCCGGCACACCAACCGCGGTCACTACCGCCCGGCACCAAGCCGTGTCCGCGATACAGAGATGGGCAGTCGAGCTGGACGACGAGGTAGTGCACACCGCCGCGCTGGTGATCAGCGAGTTGCTCACCAACGCGGTCCGATACGCCGGCGTCGGCCAAGTGTCCCTGACGGTACGACTCACCCCCGCCCTACTGCGCATCGAGGTTCACGACTCCGGCTCGTCGTTGCCCCGGCCCAGCCACCCGAAGGAGTACAGCGAGAACGGCCGCGGCCTGCTCCTCGTCGCCGCTCTGGCCAACCGGTACGGCGCCGAACCGACGGGCAAGGGCAAACGGTGCTGGGCTGAAATCGCCCTGCCCACACCACCGAGGCCCCGTCGGCCCTCACCAAGTGGAAAAGTGTCACCTGTAATGACCGCTGTCTCCCCACCAGCCCGCCCGGCAGATGTACCTGCCGAGCGAACCACGTTCCCGACAACCGGCAGGGCGGCGCATGCGAACACCGCCCCGATCGGGGCCAACAAACCTCGACGGGGCTACTGGTGCGAGTGCTGGACCCAAGACCTCACCGAACAGGAACAGCCGGCACTCCAAGCATCCTTCGACGCCTACTCGGCACCCCAGGCAGACAGGTGGGTCGCGGTCGCACTCCGCACGATCTCACCCGCCCTGGACCCCGACGCCTCGGACCAAGCATGGGCTTGGCTGTACCAGGGCCGCGTGGCAACACGCCATGCCCTGCTGCGCTCCGAGCCCTGCTCGGTCACGGTCACCCAGGACCGCACCCGGATCACGTGGACCATCCGCCCCGTGATCTTCCTGTCGCTCGCACACCGTCACGGCGCTGAACTCCCGGCCTGCTCATACGCCTTCAAGCCCCACGCGACCGTGTCGGATCCCAGCTGATGCCTGACGTTCGGGTCCCAGGTGATGCTTGACGGTGGGCCTAGACAACGTAGGGAGCCCCGTGGGGCTTGTTCGCTTTCACGTTACGGACCGGGACGTCGGTCGTCCGCCGAATGACCCGGACCTGGCCGTCCAGGTTGACGGTGATCGTGGAGTCCGACACGTGCACGGTCACGGTCTGCCCTGCGTACGGGCGGCCGAGGGACACGACCTGCCTCCTGTCTGCGCCCCGGCTGGCCGCGCCCGGCGGCGCACTGGCGAGCTGCGGGCATGAAGTGGGAGACACCCTCTGTGGCTGGGGCGGTCGGCTCCACGACTTTAGGCAGCCACCATGGGGCGAGCCTCGAAGATCATGGCCCCAACGTCGTGCTTTAACGGGCAGGTCCACAGACTGCCCGACGCGCCGGAAGCTTACGGGGCCATGATCACTCGCCCCATGGCAGCTCCAGCCCAAAGTCGTTCCGCCAACCGCTCGGTCAACTGGCGACGTCACGGTCCAGCGCTGTACTCGCATGTAGGAGGAACTCTCGAATACCTTGATCTAGCTGCTTCAGCTTCTTAGGGAACTCTGAAGTGTCATAGCCGACGATCGAGTCACCTGTCCCGTCGGAGATGCGAGCGAAGCTTTGCATGATCCTGAAGGGGGCAACGAGACCACTTGACAGTTCCGTCACCTTGGTCACGAAGGGTTCGAGTTCAGCCGGTCCGTCCAAGACAACATGTCGGCCGAAGCGACTGACCTCGTCAGCCAGCTCGATGACATGGGCTACGTAACCATCTTTGAACTCACTGTGCTTCAGGTAGGAGACGGGGTTTGTGTCCTCAGCCCCAGAAGTCCTCGACCGGTCGAGGAGGCGTCCGAAGTTGACCCAGGGCTGTAGGTGATCGTGAAACGTCGCGACAGCAGAAGAGAACGCCTCGTAAGAGGCCCTTCGTGGCTCCCTGCGTTCACGTAATGACTCAATACGCATCTGCATCTTGGTGGCTGACCTTGCGGTCCAACCCGTCACAATCATGCCTAAAGTTCCGACCCCCGCGCCCAGCACGGCAGCTATCCCAGCGTCCATGACGACCATGATGCCGCTGATGCGGTACAGCACAGGAGTACAGCAACCGGGCCGACCGCAGATCGCAGGTCGTGAGCGACCTCGTAGCCAGGACGGATGACCTCAGCGACCATCCCTCCCGTGGTTCGTATCGAGGGACTGAAGGCTAGGCACCCCCTAGTGAGCCCGGAGAACTACTGACCGGCAAGAGCTGTTAATCCGTTTCCCTGCGGTAACAGCCTGGAGATTTGCCAGAGGAGTGGAACTTGGGCAGGTCATCGCGGAAAAAGAAGATCTGTCGTTGCTCGGCACTGTGCAATTCATCGGCGGCCTTCTTTGAAACAGTCACGCAGAATTTCTCGATCAAGGGACTGTGATTCGCTGACCGGCTCAACTGAAGCGATCCCTCATACTGGCCGGGTTGAAAGGTCCAATTATCAGCCCAGAACACGAGCGTCGGCTGCTGAGGTTTGTCCTGACTGATGATGAATGGGGCAGGATCGCTGCTCCAGGTATAGTTGACCTGGTCTGAAGTGAAATCGTATACGTATGTTCCGGTCTCGTGCCAATAGAAAATTGGCTTATTGAGAGACGAAATCGAGCCGACGGGAGTCAGTTGCAGCCGTGCATCACGAATCACCTCGACATCCTGGGTCTTGAACCTGGTGGACACCGTCGGCTGAATCTGGAAAACGGTTCCGTTGTCTACCGGTCCAGCGCGCAATAGGTGAGGAAGTGTCACATCGATTCTGGGCTTCTTTTGGATTTCAGCAAAGTTGTAGGTCGAGAAAGCAAGCGCAACAACAGCGGCTACTGTGGCAGCCCACTTGTGCACACTGTCGAATCGCGTTCTTCGAGACTCCGTTGCCGTCTCATCCGTGCTGTTCACACTCCTACTCTCTTTGAGGTCAGAGACGTCGGTCTGCTGTGTTGCTCCATTTGGCTAGCACAATTAACACTTGGACAGACAGCGAGCCGCTCAGGCCGATGCCAGCAAAGTTCCGATGGCGCGACGAATCCGGGGAGAAGCGCCTCCTCTGAGGCCGCCCCTGGGCTACAGGAGGCCGATCGACGACGACCGACAGTGACAGGTGAGCCGCAGTAGCCAGCGGCGACGTCGCAGGTCACAGCTCCCAGACCATAGGCGTTCCCCCGAGGGCAGCTCAGCAGCAGGTCAGGGGGACGTTGATCGATTAGGCGGCCGCAGGTCACGGCCGCGATGATCAGTCGTGGCTGAACTGGCACCACCGTCCGGTGGCGTACTCAGTTCTCTTCGTCCCCGACCAAGCCGATAGCGAAGGGGAACGACTCCAGGAACTCCCGCCGCGCAGGATCTTCCTCTGCTTCGGCCAAGCCTGCGAGTGCCTCCAAGAGCCGTTCGCGTTGGCCTGAGGGCAGTTGCAGCAGCACCCCGCCCACGCTCTCCATCATCTTCACAGCGGAGTTGGGATCTACCTCCTCGTCCCCACAGCTCTCCAGCCACCAAATGACGTCGACGAGCAGGCCGGTAAGTGCCGGCACGAGCGGATCCAAGTCAGTCACCCGTGCAAGCTAGCCGACCCCTACGACATCACGTCCTGGGTCGGTGAGTGTCTAGCTGCGTGACAACGACTGCATACACCGGCAGACAACCACGCACACCTGTGGACCATCGCGGCAGGTGAGAGGTACACCGGCTCAAGGTCGAGCGCTCACCCAAGTTGCTTCGGGACGAAGAGGTCGTGGGTTCAGCAGGTTACGCCTCCCCGGTCAGGATCTACGGCCAGCTGCCGCTCAAGATGCTGGCCGGTCCACCCTCAGGCACCCTGTTTCTTGTGGGTGCCTTCTATTGGGTGCCCGCCCACTGCGCCTCTCAGTGTTCAGCAGGTAAAGCGGCGAGAGCCTCGGGTCTTGATCATGCGCACAAGCCAAATCCGCTCGCTTACCACCCGCGCCCCGCGGCGGCGTGCCCAGAAACGCACCCGTCGAATTATCCAACAGCGCGCAATGCGACGAAATTTCTCCGACCAACACGGCAAACGGCTCGCCGCTCGAACTCGCTATGGACCGCTCGCTGGAGGCGAGCACCTTCATGCGGCGCGATGGCGACTATGGTAATGCAGTCATTCATGCTGAGTTGTCCTCTGAAATCGTCCTGGATAGCATCCTTGCTCTTCTCCTCTGGGAAGAACAACTGCAGGCCCCATCCATTGATGCTGCCATCGCCGTATTCGATGATTCCCGGGGGGGCCTGACAATACGGGTCCGACGCGAGTATGCTCCCAGACTCGGCGGTATATGGGATCCCGAAAAACAAGGCCCTGTACAGGATTGGGCCCGCAAGCTAGCCCGCCTACGAGGTCGTGTAGTCCACCGCGGGTATCGTCCCACCGAAACCGAGGCCGTGGCCGCGCTATCCGCTAGTGCTGCACTGCTGAACTTCATCAAGGGGCGCTTGGCCGCCAAAGCCAGGAAGTTCCCCCGCACGGCCTTGCTTGTACTGGGTGAGCCGGGCCTCCGCAGGTTGGGCGGCTGGAAAGCGGCTGAGGAATATCTCGAGGCCAGCCAACATCGCCCAGACGATTGGTTCCGTGAATATGCTGCTTGGCGAAGCAAGGTAGACGCCGTTCGCTGACGGGCTCATTCGCAGTGGCCTTCTGTAACCTTCGGTGATCACCCGCAACATGCGCGGTAGGTTCGTGGAGGGCGGCCGCCCTTAGCAGTCCAGATCGGTTGTGGTCGGCGCTTCTGACATCCACGCCTGACATCAACAGCGGCGGACGACCGCATCCACGAGCGGCTACGCCAGCCCTCATACTGCGCAATTCCCAGTGCCACGAAGCCCCGTTGATTGAACTCCTGAAGCGGTGCTCTGAGAAGCCGTGGCGCACTCGGTGCGTGTGGTGGCTGTCATCATCATTGGATGGCAGGCGGACAGCTACCGGCAGGTTGGACGTTGGAGGAGATCCGCGAGGTCTCCGGCGACCGGGAGGCCACACCTCTCGGCACCGATCGCGTCGTGATGGGCTGGCCGGCGCAAGGCGAGCGGCTGCACCCCGAGATCGTCCTGGGATTCCACGGACTCTGTCTGGTGAAAGCCGTCAACGACGACGACTGGTACATGGGCAGCCTGAACGACGACGGCAGCGTCACCTGCTGGAGTGCTTACGGCGACCTCTACGAGGCACTTCGCGGCCTGTAGCCCGACGACGCCTGTACCGGCTGCGGCTGGACGGCAACGCCCGTCTCGGTTTCCGTCTCGTTCAGCGCCTTCCATGGTCGCTGGACGGACATGGTGGATGCCGTCGAAGCCGGAACGTCTGGTTCGTATGGCCGGGCTTCAGGACCCGGTGGAGTCGGACGGCGGGCGCGGGCCGCCGAAGCCGTGTTCCGAGAGGTCGAACCAGTTGCCTTCCGGGTCCATGGCCCGGTATTCGGCGAAGGGGCGGTTGGTGAAGCGTTCGGCCGGTTTCGGAGTGCCGGCGGCCTCCAGCGCCTCGGAGATGGCCGCCGTCTCTTCGATGTGGAAACCGAAGTGGTTCATGCCGACCGGGGTGTCACCGTCGAGCTGGTGCTTGATCAGGGCCAGGGACAGGTAGCCGTCGGAGAGGAAACAGCTGCCGTCCGGATCGCGGTGGAAGAGTTCCATCGCGAAGACGGAGGAGTAGAACTCGGCCAGCTTCTCCGGATCACGGGCCACGATGGCCAGGTGGCGGAGCTTCGGGCGGGCGGTGGGTTCGTCCACGGGGGAATCCTTCGAGTCGAGTGGCTGCTGTGCGGGGCGGGGGGCGGGGATCATGTTGTGAAAGGCCCTGATCAACCAGTGACGTTCCGCTGTCCGTTCCACGACGGCCAACGCGTGCGTGGTGGCCAGGGGGCCGCCGTCCGCGGTGGTGATCGTCGACTCCGCCTCGACCGTGGCCAGGTCGGGGCGGAGGAATCGGACAGCCACGACGCGAGCGTCGAGGACTGTTCCGGCGTACGGCCCGTGGAAGAGGGCTTCGTGCCCGGCCTCGATGCCGGTCCGACCGAGTGGCTTGTCACCTCGTACGGTCGTGAAGTCGCAATCCTCCGCGAAGCTCGCGGCGAAGAGCGCGGCGTCGCCTGCCGCCCAGCCGCGGGCCATCTCGGCCCACAGGGCGCGGATCGCCCGGGCATCGTCGGCGGTGCCTTCCTGGGCGGGGGTGTTCGTTGCTTCCGGCTGATGCATCGATCTCACGCCTTCATCAGTGAACTCGTACGGATTCTTAGTGCGGCCTCGGGGCACTCGGCGCCCTCGGGTGAATGCGGGGGAGGCGGGCCCCAGGCCGCCAGTGCGTGGTAGAAGACGCCGCCCCGGCGCTCCAGATAGCAGATGATGTTGAGGGGCCATCCGGTCCGGCTGAAGAGATGGCGGTCCATGGGAGTCGGACGCTCACTGAGCGTCTGTCCTCGCTCCGACGGAGGGCCCAGGCGGTGCCAGTCCGGGTGCATGTGGATCGAGCCGAGCAGGTCCATGCCCAGAGCGTCGGCATCGCGGGATGCCCGGAGGAGGTCGCGGGAGTCCATCCACCAGCCGCGGTGTTCGTTCTCGTAGGCCGACCCGAATTTCGGCACGATCGTCTCGCGGAACTCCTGTCGGGCCGCTGGGTCACTGGTACGGGCGTTACGGCCGAAGGCGATGCGCTGCACGTGGTACGTCGTCGCCTCCGCGATGCCGAGTAAGAGCGCGAAACAGGACAACGGCGCCTCCGCGGTGATCAGTTGGTACTCACCGACGGCCGCGCCGAGGAAGTCCGCGAGTGCTTGGCCGTCCATCAGGACGGTGAGAGGGGGGTTGCTGCATCGGGCGTCCGGCAGACCGGACCCGAATGCGTTCGTCGCAGCGGACATGAGGTGTGGTCTCCGATGAGGGGGGTGGGGAGGCCGGTGGAACGGATGCCCGGTGACGCTACTTGAAAGTTCACGGTCATCGACCGGCTGCCGCGAATCGTGGGGATATCCCTACGGCTTGTTAGGGACTTGCGAACGGAGTTGCGAGCACCGCACGCCACCAGGCACCCGTGTACTCGTGAAGACCCCCGAGTCGGGCCTCCGACCTGGCCGATGTGGGCGCGAAACGCACTGACACCCACTCCGATGCAGGGCCGATGTCGGTGCTCTCTGGCACGACGCCGCGGCGACCCTGAGACGCCGATGCCCGGCACACCAGTCGGTGTGCCGGGCAT
>NZ_JBSGZV010000034.1:0-105135 GCF_053611185.1 Streptomyces sp. NPDC054834
ACCTTCAGGGTCACGCCCCCGTCCCGTTCACGCGGCCTCCGCGTCGAGTTCGAACCAGACCGACTTCCCCACCCCGTGCGCACGCACACCCCACGCGTCCGCGAGGGACTGCACCAGCAACAGGCCCCGGCCGTGCGTGCCGTCGTCGGCGTCCGGCACGCACAGTCGGGGTCTGCGGGCGACGAAGTCCCGGACCTCCACACGCAGTCCGCGCGATTCGACCACGGCCGTCAGGACGGCGTCGCGGTCGGTGTGCACGAGCGCGTTGGTGACGAGTTCGCTGGTGAGCAGTTCGGCTATCTCGGAGCGCCCCGGCTTCCCCCAGTGCCTGAGGAGTTCGCGCAACGCCCTGCGGACCTCGGGCACCGCCCGTAAGTCCGCCCTTCCCAGTCTCCGCCTCAGCTGGGGCGGTCGCGTCCGTTCCGTGTTGTCGGCATCTTCCCCCGCCTGCTTCGCCGAGGAGGCCCCGATGACCACGGGACCGCCCCCTCGTGCCTGCCTCTTCATGTCCCCCGCCCGCACGCCGTTGCCGTTGCCCCTCCTGGTCGAACACGTTCACGGGGATCCATGCCCCATGTGCCGGTGGGCAGTCATGCCGGGTCGGCGACGACCAGCGGTTCGGCCACCGGTCCACCGTGCCTGAGGCGCGGCTCGAGCGCCATGGCAACCGCGTTCCGGGCGAATGGGCCGCCGCAGTACGTCACGGGCGTCCCGTCACACCGGAAGGGGGGCACCCGCTTCCTGTCCCGGCGACCGCGGCCGGCCGCGCGAATCTGGCCGGAATCCACCGGTCCCCGGAGTGGCCGGTCAGGGCCGGGGTACGTTGCGCAGGTTGGAGCGCGCCATCTGGAGCATGCGGCCCACTCCGCCGTCCAGCACCATCTTCGACGCGGACAGCGCGAACCCGGTGACCATCTCGGCGCTGATCTTCGGCGGGATGGACAGCGCGTTGGGGTCGGTGACGACGTCGACGAGGGCGGGGCCATTGTGCTGGAAGGCCTCCTTCAGCGATCTGGCGAGCTGTTTGGGCTTCTCGACCCGGATCCCGAAGGCGCCGCAGGCGCGGGCCACGGCGGCGAAGTCGGGGTTGGTGTTGGCCGTGCCGTGCGCGGGCAGGCCCGCGACCAGCATCTCCAACTCGACCATGCTGAGCGAGGAGTTGTTGAAGAGCACGACCTTCACCGGCAGGTCGTACTGCACCAGGGTAAGGAAGTCGCCCATCAGCATGCTGAACCCGCCGTCCCCGGACATCGACACCACCTGGCGGCGGCGGTCGGTGAACTGGGCGCCGATCGCCATCGGCAGGGCGTTCGCCATGGACCCGTGGGAGAAGGAACCGATCACCCGGCGGCGGCCGTTGGGCGAGATGTAGCGGGCGGCCCAGACGTTGCACATCCCGGTGTCGACCGTGAACACGGCGTCGTCGGCGGCGAGTTCGTCCAGCACGGCGGCCACGTACTCGGGATGGATCGGCACGTGCCTGTCCACCTTGCGCGTGTAGGCCTTGACGACCCCCTCCAGCGCGTCCGCGTGTTTCTTCAGCATCCGGTCGAGGAACCGCCGGTCGTTCTTCTGCCGCACCCGCGGGATCAGACAGCGCAGGGTCTCGCGTACGTCGCCCCACACGGCCAGGTCCAGCCGGGACCGGCGGCCCAGCACCTCGGGCCGCACGTCCACCTGGGCGATCCGCACGTCGTCCGGGAGGAAGGCGTTGTACGGGAAGTCGGTGCCGAGCAGGATCAGCAGGTCGCACTCGTGAGTGGCCTCGTAGGCGGCGCCGTAGCCGAGCAGCCCGCTCATGCCGACGTCGTACGGGTTGTCGTACTGGATCCACTCCTTGCCGCGCAGGGCGTGTCCGACCGGTGACTTGACCTTCCCGGCGAACTCCATCACCTCGGCGTGCGCGCCGGCCGTGCCACTGCCGCAGAACAGGGTGACCCGGCCGGCCTCGTCGATCATCCGGACGAGTTCGTCGATCTCGGCGTCGCTGGGCCGGACGGTGGGCCGTGAGGTGACGAGGGCGGCCGAGGCGGCCTTCTCCGGGGCGGGCTGGGCTGCGATGTCACCGGGCAGGGACACCACGCTCACCCCGCTGCGGCCCACCGCGTGCTGGATCGCGGTCTGAAGCAGCCGGGGCATCTGCTTGGGGCTGGAGATCAGCTCGCTGTAGTGGCTGCACTCGGTGAACAGCCGGTCGGGGTGGGTCTCCTGGAAGTAGCCCAGGCCGATCTCGCTGGACGGGATGTGCGAGGCGAGGGCGAGGACCGGGGCCATGGAGCGGTGGGCGTCGTACAGCCCGTTGATGAGGTGGAGGTTGCCGGGGCCGCACGAGCCGGCGCAGGCGGCCAGCTTCCCGGTCACCTGGGCCTCGGCGCCGGCCGCGAACGCGGCGGTCTCCTCGTGGCGTACGTGGATCCAGTCGATCGCGGAGTTGCGGCGCACCGCGTCCACGACCGGGTTGAGGCTGTCGCCGACGACGCCGTACAGACGGCGCACGCCGGCGCGGACGAGGATGTCGACGAACTGCTCGGCGACGTTCTGCTTGGCCATGCCTTCCATGAATCCACACGGGCGGCGGTTACGCCTCCCACACGGCGGCCACCGTCCGGTCGTCGGCGTAGCCCTTCACCCTCACCTGGGTGTCCCCGAGGAACGCGGCGAGGCCGGGCGCGGTGCGGCCGGACCAGCGTCGTGCCAGGTAGGCGCAGAGCGCGGCCTCCCCGCGCAGCGGGTCGGCGAGGCCCGCGGTGCACATCAGCAGAGCGTCACCCGGTCGGGCGACGGAGGTGCGGAACCGGAAGGGTTCGCGGGGCGGCTCGGGGGCCGGCTCGAAGGGGCTAGGAGGTGTCGGGATGCCGAAGTCCATGGTGAGCCGGTCGCCCTCGGGCGTCTCGGCCGGCAGCGAGCCGAAGCCGACGACGGGCTCGCCGGCGGCGGAGACGGCGGAGACCTGCGGCTCTATGTCCTGCCACTCGCCGCCGCGCAGCCGGAACAGTCCGCCCGCGCCGACGCCGAAGAACACGCGCGTACGGCAGTCGGGGTGGGCGGGCAGCAGCAGGCAGCGCAGGGTGGCCGTGTACTCCACCGGGTCGACGCCCTGTTCGGTGGCGCTGGCGCGCAGCTTACCGAGGCTGCGGTCGGTGAGCCGGTGCAGACCGGACTTGAGGTCGCCGCGGCGGCCGGCCCGGATGTCCTCGACCAGGCGTGCGTGGCTGCGCCCCACGGCCCGTCCGATCCACTGGCAGGCCTCGGCCGCCACCCGGTGCGCCTCAGGTGTGGCCCGGGCCCCGGTCGCCATCGCCACCAGCACCAGCGCCTGCTCCCCGCTGCCGAACCGCGCGGTCAGCAGCGAGTCGCGGCGCGGCTCCCCCCTGAACCGCGCGGAGTCCCCGCGCACGGATGCGGCCCGCAGCGTGCAGGCCCCGTAGCGCGCCCCGTCCAGCACGGTGTCCGCGACCAGCTCGTCCAGTCCCTCCGGGTCGGCGGCCGGCAGGGCGGTGGGTTCGGGATCGTAGGTCGGCGGCCCGGACCCGACGTAGTCGACTCCGGCGGGGGGCGGTGGCAGGGCGGGCAGATCGAGGTGGGTGGCCGGGTGGACGACCTCAGGCTCCGGGGCGGCGGGGGCCACAGCCGGTTTCGGCGGTACGGAGGGGCGCGGCGGCGCGGACGCCGTGGGGCTCTCCTCGTGCGGTGGTCCGCTGTACTCCGACGACTCCCCGGCCTCACGCACCGGCTCGAACCCCGGCGGCCGCGGACCGGGCGGGAGGAGGGCCGGGGCCGGGGACGGGGGTGTGGCGGGGGGCGGTCCCCAGGGAGCGCCTTGCGACGGTGAGCTCTCGGCCGGAACGGCGGCGCGCTGCGATGGGACCGTGCCCTCGGCGGGCGGCCCCGGCGGCGCGGTCCCCGCCCCGAGCGGGTCGCCGATCCCCTCGTCGCGCGGGTCCGCGGGGCGGTCGGCCGAGTGCCGGTCCGCGCGCTCCCCGCGCTCCCCGAGCTCGCCGGAGCCGGCCTGCGAGCTCGGCTCGGCGGGACCCTGGGCGCCGACCGCTCCCGCCGCCGAGGCGAACCGGTCGTCCAGGGAATCCGCCGCGGCCGCGGGACCCGTGTCCGGGGTCGAGTCGTCGTACAACTGCCGCCACCAGTCGTCCTCGTGACGGATGGGCCTGCCCCCCTGCTGGTTCATGCCCCTAATTGTCCACCGCCGGGGCCGTATGAAAACGGGGCATCCCGAAAATCCGGCGCACCTTCCCGCCTCGAACGGCGTGCCGAGTACTCCGTCGAACGACTGTACGGGGCACTGGAGTTGCCGACGCCGGGCGGGACGAGCCGCCGGGCGGCCCCACCCCCCACAGGAGGACCGCCCGGCGACACCGAAAGTGACCCGGACCCGGATCCCCTTCACGCGCTCGCGCACGTCATGGGCCCGGGTCACCGTCTACGCGGCCGGTCCGAGCGACTCGGACGGCCGGTCCGGATTGTCACCGGCTTTCCTGAAAGCCGGCTGTGAATCCGGCCCTGGAAGCCGACGACGGTGATCGACATCGCGGTGACCACACCTGGGCAGAGTGACCGGTGGTGCGGCGATGATGTGCCGAGGCGGGCTTGCGCCGTGGCCGGTTTCCGCCACGCTTCGAACCACTTCGGACCACTTCGGAGAGGCCTCAAAACGCCTCAAGGCGCCTCAAGGCGTCTCAAGGTGTCTTGAGGGGCCTACCGGGGGTCCGCCGCAGCAGAGCGGCCAGGTCGACCGCGTCGGCCAGCGCCCGCGCGCCCTCGTCGTCGAAGTGCAGGTGGTCGCCGCAGTCGTAGGCGGACAGGATCCGCCGCGGCCGGTCCGGGTCACGGACGGCCGCGTCGAAGTCGGCGACGGCGTCGAAGGCGCCGCCCCTCCGGACGAACTCGTTGACCTGCTCCCGCACCGCCTCCCGCGCCGCCGTGAAGGCGCCGTGGCCGCCGAACGGCGTGAGGGTGGCCCCGACGACCCGGATCCCGCGGGCGTGCGCGCGGGCCACGATCGTCCGGTAGGCGTCCTCGAAGTCACGGACGTCACCGGACTGCGGGGTGCCCTTGATGATGTCGTTGATGCCCTCCAGCACGATCAGCGCCCGCACCCCGGCCCGTGCCAGGGCGTCGGCGTCGAGCCGGGTCAGCGCGCCGGGGCCGGTGCCTTCGCGCAGCAGGCGGTTGCCGGCGATCCCGGCGTTGAGGACGCCCGGGCGGTGGCGCGGGGGCAGTGCGCGCAGACGTTCGGCGAGCCGGTCGGGCCAGCGGCGGTTGGCGTCGGGGGTGGTGCAGGTGCCGTCGGTGAGGGAGTCGCCGAACGCGACGACGCTGCCGGCGGCGGGGCCTCGGACGTCGACGCCGGTGACGTAGTACCAGTGGCTGGTGGCGAGCGGATACGCGCCGCCGTCCTCGTCGGCGGCCACGTCGTCGCCGCCGTCGCCGTCGCCGTCGGGGGCGACATAGCCGGTCTGGAGGGCGGTGCGGTGGTACGTGGCGGGGCCGGCGGCGGTGGGCGTGTGGACCGTGACGAGCAGGTCGGCGGCGGCCGGTGCGGCCAGTGGCACCGGGTCGGTGACCAGCTCCCGGCCCGGCGGCACGGTGACGGTCGGGGCGCCGTCGAAGGTGGCGGTGCGCATCGTGCCGGGCACGGCGTCCGGGCCGCCCGCCCGGCGCAGGGCGACCGTGACCGCGCCGAGCGTGAGGGGCGCGGTGCCGAGTCGGTTGCTCAGGCGGACCCGGAGCACCCGCCCGCCGACGCTGAGGTGCACCACGTTGCGGATGGTGGCGCCGGGCACCGCGGACGCGGCACCGGAGGGGGCGGCCTCCCAGCTGCCGGTCCAGGCGGGCCGCGCGGTCGTCCTGGAAGGAACGGGGGAACCGGCCCCGGCCGCCGGTGTCGTACCCACCAGTGTCAGGAGCGCCGCCGCGAGGATCCGCCCGGAGTCGACCATGTGCGCCCGCCTTTCCGCAGATCCGCCGGAGGCGAAGGTGCCATACACGGAACGGACACTGACGGAACATCACCGGTGGACCACCCGCACGGCCGAACCCGGAACAGGCCGGCGGTCCTAGGCCCTGGAGCCGATGCGCCGGACGGGCGGGCGTGTTTGGCTGCTGCCATGACCGAATTCAGCGCGGCCGAGCGCGCCTACCTCCGATCGCAGCGGCTGGGACGGCTGGCCACCGTCGACCCGCGCGGTCAGCCGCAGGCGAACCCCGTGGGCTTCTTCCCGCAGGACGACGGCACCATCCTGATCGGCGGCTATGCGATGGGCCGCAGCAAGAAGTGGCGCAACCTGGAACAGAACCCCAAGGTCGCCCTCGTCGTCGACGACATCGTCAGCCTGGACCCCTGGCGGGTCCGCGGTGTCGACATCCGCGGCGAGGCCGAACTCCTCACCGGCCCGCACGACTTGGGCCCGCACCTCAGCGAGGAGGTGATCCGCATCCATCCGCGGCGGATCCACAGCTGGGGGCTGGAGGGCTAGGCGCTCCGCTCCCCCGCCACGGCGAGGTGCTGGACGGCGTACGACCGCCAGGGCCGCCAGTCGTCCGGGAGGTCGGTGCCCGGCGGGGCCACGTCGGGGTCGCCCAGGGCACGGGCGCGGACGACGGCTACGACGGCCGGGTCGAGGCCGGGCAGGGCGAGCAGTGCCGCCTCGGTGTCCTCCCGGTCGGCACCCGGGTCCAGCCGTACGGTGCCGTCGGCGAGCGCGGCGGCCAGCGCGCCCAGGGTGCCGTGCGGCTCGGCCTCGGCGAGTACGGCGGGCTCCGGGAAGAGGTGGGTGAGGCTGCCGCAGGGGGCGTCCAGCGCCTTGCCGTACCGCTGGACGAGACGCTCCGCCTCCGCCCGCCCGACCAGCGCCCGCACCGCGAGCTCGACCGGGTCGGCGGTGCCGGGCGAGCGCAGGCCCGGCCGGGCGGCGACCAGCGGGGCCAGCCGCGGATCGGCGCCGAGCCGCTCGTCGACCGCGTACGGGTCCGCGTCCAGGTCGAACAGCCGCCGCAGCCGCTGCACGGCGGTCGTCAGGTCCCGCAGGTCGGTGAGGTGCAGCCGGGCGTCGAGCCAGCCGCCCGGGTGGGCGGCCGACCCCGTCCTCGGCGCGCCCGTACGCTCCTCGACGGCGACGATTCCGGTGCCGTACGGCAGCCGCAGTGTGCGCCGGTGGGTACGGCGGCCGGGCGGACCGCTCACCTCCTCGACTCCGGGTACGGCCTCCCGCTGGAGCAGGTCGAAGACGGCGGCGGACCGGTACGGCCCCCGGTACGCGAGCCGCAGCGGGATCCCGGCGCCGGGGGTCGCGGCCCGCCGGTCCCGGGCCGAGCCGCCGGGCGCGGCGGCCCGCAGCGCGCTCGGCGTGGCGGCGTACACCGCGCGGATCGTGTCGTTGAACTGCCGCACACTGGCGAACCCGGCCGCGAACGCGATCTCCGTGACCGGCAGTTCGGTGGTCTGAAGCAGCACCCGCGCGGTGTGCGCCCGCTGCGCCCGGGCCAGCGCGACGGGGCCGGCGCCGAGCTCGGCGGTGAGCTGCCGCTGGACCTGCCGCGCGCTGTACCCCAGCCGCGCGGCGAGCCCGGCGACGCCCTCCCGGTCCACCACGCCGTCGCCGATCAGCCGCATCGCCCGGCCCACGGCGTCCGCGCGCACGTTCCACTCGGCGGACCCGGGCACGGCGTCCGGCCGGCACCGCCGGCACGCCCGGAACCCCGCCCCCTGCGCGGCGGCGGCCGTCGCGAAGAACCGCACGTTGGGCCGCTTCGGCGTCACCGCCGGGCAACTGGGCCGGCAGTAGATCCCGGTCGTCTCGACGGCGAAGAAGAACTCCCCGTCGAACCTCGCGTCCCGGCTGCGAACGGCTTCGTACCTGGTGTCTTCGTCCGTCATGCCACCCAGTGTGAGCGAGACCGGGGGCCACGGCTGGCGGAAATCGGACATGAGCCTCACCCTCACTGCCGGCAGCTTTATCAGCCCGTCCGGCGCTTGAGGACGAGGCCCGTTCAGGGCCGAAGCGGGGGTCTGGGGGCGGCAGCCCCAGTCACGTCAGCAACAGCCCCGCCCCCTACCGCCACCCCCTCCGCTTGGCCTCCATCGCGGCCTTGCCGGCGGCGCCCTTCCGCTTCCAGTCCCGCCGAAGCTCCGCACGGACCCGCGCATCGGTCTTGGCGACGATCCACTGGTTCTCCCGCATGAGCTTGCGGTAGCTCTCCAGCCGCCGCACGGGCAGCTCCCCGGAGTCGACGGCGGCCCGTACCGCGCACCCCGGCTCGCTCTCGTGCGCGCAGTCCTGGAACCGGCATCCGTCGGCCAGTTCCTGGATCTCGGAGAACACCTGCCCGACGCCCGTCTCGGCGTCGAACAGCCCCACTCCGCGCAGCCCCGGCGTGTCGATCAGCACGCCCCCGCCGGGCAGCGCGAGCAGATTGCGCGTCGTGGTGGTGTGGCGCCCCTTGCCGTCCACGTCCCGCGCGGCCCGGACGTCCATCACGTCCTCGCCGAGCAGCGCGTTGGCGAGCGTGGACTTGCCGGCGCCGGACTGCCCGAGCAGCACGCACGTACCGCCGCCGACCATGGCGGCGAGCACGTCGAGCCCGTCGCCGTGCAGCGCGCTGACGGTGAGCACCGGCACGCCCGGCGCCGTCGTCTCCACGTCCTGCACGAGATACGACAGCGTCACCGGGTCCGGCACGAGGTCGGCCTTGGTCAGCACGACCACGGGCTGCGCGCCGGACTCCCAGGCGAGGGCCAGGAACCGCTCGACGCGGCCGAGGTCGAGTTCGGCGGCCAGCGAGACGGCGATGACCGTGTGGTCGACGTTGGCGGCGAGGATCTGCCCCTCGGACCGCTTGGAGGAGGTGGACCGCACGAACGCGGTACGGCGTGGCAGAAGCGTCCGCACGTACCGCGGATCGCTGCCTTCGGGGTCGACGGCGACCCAGTCCCCCGTGCACACGACCTTCATGGGATCCCGGGGGACGACGAACTCGGTGTCGGCCCGGACGGTGCCGGGCGGGGTGACGAGGTCGCACTGACCACGGTCGACACGTACGACACGACCGGGCACGAGTCCCTGCGCGGCATGGGGAGCGAACTCCGCTTCCCATCCCTCGTCCCAGCCGTAGGGGGCCAGAGGGTGCGACGAAGCGGAAGAAGCCGAAAGAGAAGAGAGAATCAAGGGGAACCCTTCACAGGGCGGCCCCGGCCGCGCGCACTCACAGGCGCGAAGAAGACAGGAGAGATCAGCCGGAGGCCACGGAGGTGGAGTGGATGAACTTCTGGTTGCGGGCAGCGCCCACCACAGAGACAGCCATCGGTCACACCTCCCGTTTCTCACTCGGCTGACGGCAGCGGCCGACGGCCACTGCGTGAAGCGGATCTCACCCTAGAGGCGCCCGCGTTCGGGCGCCATCGATTTTCTGGCCGGGTCACAGGCCGTGCTGGTCGAGGAGCCGCATCAGGTTCCGCTTGCGCTTCTGGCCGGCACGCAGAGCGGCGAGGTACGCGGTGAACTCGTCTTCGGTGCCCAGGCGGCGATGGCAGTCGCGCATGCTCAGCAGCAGATCGGTCAGCTGCTCGTAGACGGCGTTGCCCGTCTGATTCATGAGCGGTTCGACCAGCCGGAGGTAGACCGCGAGCGCGTCGGCAGGACGGTCGGCGCGGGCCTGGTCGGCGAGGGCCAGCCACTGTCGGTCGTGTGCACGCGTTCGGGTCGCGGCCTGCCAGGCGGCGTCGACGTCGCCGTCGTCGAGGAGGGCGTCCACCACGACCGGGCCGCCGTACCAGGACTGCTGTCGCTGCCCAGCGTCGGCGTGCAGCAGCACAAGCGCCTGCTCCCGTTCGGCCTGCCAGCAGCCGGCCGCTTGTGCCGCCGTACGCAACTGCCGGTACGCGGCCAGGGAGCGGCGGGTGGCGAACTGGACGTGACGCAGGGCGACGGCGTCAAGGAGCCGGTCGGCGCGGGTGTAGCGGTCGCAGAGGTAATCGAGCAGGGCGATGTCGGGGGTGACGTCGTCGGGTGTTTCCTCAATGCCGCGTTCCGCCCACCGCAGGGACTCGTCCGGGCGGCCGGCGGTGTCCAGTTCGCGGGCGACGGTCAGATGGGTGCTGCCGTCCGGGGCGAGGTCAGCCGCGGCGACGGCGACCCATCCGTCCACGTCTCCTTCGGCCTTGGCCAGCCGTTCCATCAGGTACTTCTCGGCCCAGCCGGTGCGATTGCGGCGCCAGGCGTAAGCCGCCAACTCCCGTACCCGGAGCACCCCTTGCGCGCCGAGGATGTCCTCGTAGTCGAGGGGATCGATGCCGGTGAGATCGTCAGAGTCACCGAGCAGGTGGCCGACCAGCCACCGCGCGGTCTCGTCCGGGTCTGGGCGTGCTGCGCGGCATGCGTCGAGGTGGGCTTCGGCGAGCGCAGTCCCGATTCGACCCAGGTGACCGTCGGAGTCGTCGATCGCGTCCTGGGCCTCGCCGAGCAGCCGCATCGCCTCCCGGGACAGGGGGATCGCGTCCGCGGGCCGCCCCGCGGTGGTCAGCGCGGCGATCGCGGACACCGCCTGCGCGGCCTGTTCGCCGTAGGCGTGGGCATCGGCGTACTCGACGTAGCCGTACCGCGCGAAGGGGGCGGTGTCGAGGAGTTCCCGGATCCGGGCTCGGACCTCGACCAGGTCTCCGCGGACGCTCGCCGCCCGCAGCTCCAGCCGCCGCGCCAATTGCCGGTCCTCGGCGACCTGTTCCCGTACCAGGGCGAGCAGCTCGTCCCTGGAGAGCGCAGCCAGCCATGCATCCAGCTCCTGGGCACGAGTCCTGGCCCGGCCGCGCTGCCGCGGCACCGCCTCCGGCTCGGCCAGCGCAGTCAGGCCCAGGGCGACCAGGTGCTTGCAGAAGTTGCCCTCCATGCCGTACGGGCAGTCGCACTCCCCGGCAAGGCCGTCGGACCCGTCCAGGGTCAGCTCCGCCTGGTAGGCCTCCGCCCCGTGGACGGTGGCCGTGATCCAGCCGTCGCCGACCTCCACCGCGGTCACCGCGGCCAGATACCCTCGGCCCCGCTCGAAGGAGCGTGGCCCGGCCAGCGCCCGCAGGTCGTCCTCGTCGAAGTCCAAGTCCTGTGCCACAGAGGTATTCAACCGGAGGAGCGGAGCGACGGCCTCTCCAGTACCCGCATCCCTGTGTTGGTGGGCGTGCATGCCCACATCCGCATGCCAGGCAGTCACGGCTCACGACCCGAATCTGCTCCCGCATGCCTGGATCATGACATTTGCGTCACCGAGTTGATCACTGTGCGTACGAGGATCTCGCTGGTCACAGATCGTCGGTGTCATCCGCTGTGTCGAGACTGACTCCCAGATCCTCGGTAACTGTGTAGTTGGTCGTGCTTGTCGCGCTGACCTGGGCGGACCGAGTTGAATGGCAAAGGCTGTGGGGCCCGAGCCGCGATCGCGTTCCTGCCGTCTCCGTGTGCGGCACAGCAAGGGCAGGCCCGAGGCCCTATCTGGGAGTCACAGCGTCATGAAGGGTGAGTGCTCGGCCAGTAGGAGCTTGCGCAGTGACGAGCGGATGCGCGACAGGATGCGGCGACGTGACGATGTAGGTGCAGACATGGCTCCCCCGGCAGCGGTAAGGTACGCATTGCCGCGTACCTAACGTAAGGTACGCGCACATGCGTACCTTGTCGAGGGGTGGAGTGATGGCGGCGGGTGAGTTGGCGCATCCTCGGGTTGAGGAACTGGAAGTGGGGGCCATCCTTTTGGCACTGGCTGATGCGAACCGGCGTCGGGTCGTGGCTGAACTGGCCGCGGGACCGGAGGAGGAGCGGTTGTGTGCTTCCTTCGATCTGCCGGTGGGCAAGTCCAGTCGCACCCGTCACTGGCGCGTCTTGCGTGAGGCGGGCTTGGTGTATCAGCGCGATGCCGGGAACGGGCTGTACATGCGCCTGCGGAAAGAGGATCTGGACCGCCGCTTTCCGGGCTTGATCGAGGCTGTCATCTCGGCGGATTAGGCGTGTCCGAAGCTGATCCAGCGTGTGCTGCCGGCCTCGAATCATTCAGCTCTGCGGGCTTCGGCGCCTGCCGGGCGCCGATGGGCCCCAGCCGTGACCGGAAATGGTCACCGGGTTGGGTGATCGGTGCTCTGTTGCACCGGGTCAGGGACCGATGACGAGGAGATGACTGCCAGCTCACGTGCGCGTTCATTCAACTCGGCTGCTGCCCGTACGAGGCGAGCCGCCCGTCGTATCCGCCCGCGCTGTTCGACTTCGTCGCTGCGTGAGCGGGGTGGTGATGTGGTCGCCGTCGAGCCTGGTGACGCGATGGTCGTCGAGTTTCGTCGGGTGCTCCCGGACGTGCCGATCGCGCGAGGAGACGGCGATGCCCTGCCCCTCGCCGATTCCTCGCACGACCTCATCACGTTCGCGCAGTCCTGGCGGTGGACCGACACCGGCCGTTCCGTTCCGGAGGCCCTGCGGGTCCTGCGCACGGACGGTGCGCTCGCGATCTGGTGGAACACCACCGCCTTCGATGCTTGATGCCACTGGCCGTCACCCGATGGCCCGCTTCCCTCAGCTCGGCCGCCTTGGCCCGCTCGCGTTCGGCCAGCGAATGCCGCTTGGGGTCGAACTCCGGTCGCGGCACTGCCCCTTGGGAAGCATCCCGTGGCAGACCGCGCAGCACCTCCAGGATGTGACTCTCCCATCAACGGGCTTGGTCAGCGGCCTTCTTGGGGAACTCTGCGATCCGGGCAGTCGGCGGAATCCGTCGCCGCTCCTTCGGATGCGTATGCCGTGTGTGGTGTCCTCCACGGCGGGAGCTTGAGCGGTGCCCGGTGGGTCGTACCGGGCACCGCAGCACCTGGCCCTCGGAACGCTTCGAGGACGTCGACCGCACGAACGCGGTACGACGCGGCGGCAGCGTCCGTCTGTACCGCGGGTCGCTGCCTTCCCCCGCGCGCACGACCTTCATCGGGTCGCGGGGGACGAGGAACCCGGTGTCGGCACGGACGGTTGCGGCTGGGGTGACGACGTCGCATTGGCGCCCATCACAGAGACAGCCATCGGTCGCACCTCCCCTTCCTCACCCGGCCGAAAGCGACGGCCACCAGCCGCCGCCGCGATGTGCACTCGCCATAGTGGGGGGACCACGGCGGGTACCACCGATCATCCCCGCAACATCCAGCTCGCTGTTCGCACCCGACTCTTGACGCCCAACCACAGGCTGCCCAGAATCGCAGGACTGTCAACGACCAACCAGAAGGCACACATGGCCTCTGCAAGGGAACCACTTCTCACGGCATCCGGCGTCTTCAAGCGATTCGGCCACGTCCAGGCGCTCCAGGGCGCGGACTTCACTGCGTACCCC
The DNA here is from genome assembly GCF_053611185.1 of Streptomyces sp. NPDC054834. Classification (NCBI taxonomy): domain Bacteria; kingdom Bacillati; phylum Actinomycetota; class Actinomycetes; order Kitasatosporales; family Streptomycetaceae; genus Streptomyces; species Streptomyces sp. NPDC054834. Next base: position 13,351 of record NZ_JBSGZV010000034.1, read on the forward strand.
GGCGAGGTCGTCGCCCTGATCGGTGACAACGGTGCCGGCAAGTCGACTTTGGTGAACGTACTGTCGGGCGTGGTCGCCCCGGACGGCGGCGAGGTCCGCCTGGAGGGGGTGCCGGTCCGGTTCACCGGGCCGATGGACGCGCAGCGCCACGGCCTCGAGACCGTCTACCAGGATCTTTCGTTGGCGCCCGACCTCGACGCGGCGGCCAATCTGTACCTCGGCCGGGAACTTGTGCGCGGTGGTGTCCTGGGCCGCCTGGGTGTGCTGGACCGGCCCGCCATGCGGCGGGAGGCGGTCAAGGCGTTCGCCGAGCTCGGTGTGGAACTGAAGGACGTGACCGCTCCGGTGACAACGTTGTCTGGAGGTCAGCGGCAGTCCGTGGCCGTGGCTCGCGCGGTCGCGTTCGCCAACAAGGTCATCTTCATGGACGAGCCGACCGCCGCACTGGGCGTCGTGCAGCGCGCCCGCGTTCTGGAGACCGTGCGCAGGGTCGCCGACCAGGGCATCTGCACCGTGCTGATCAGCCACAACATGCCCGAGGTGCTGTCGGTGGCGGACCGGGTCGAGGTGCTGCGGCTGGGCCGGCGGGTCGCCTCGTTCACCGCGGCCGGCACCACGATCGAGGAGCTCGTCGGGGCCATGACCGGATCGCTGGACGACCCCGCGCGGCAGGACCAGGCCCTCGGCCCGGCCGCGGTGAAGGAATCGGAGGACGGGAGATGACCGCCGACAGCCAGAAGACCCGGCCGCCCGCTCCGGCGCAGGATCCGCCCGTTCCCCCTCGCACGGGGGCGGCGGTCCCCGTGTGGCTGCGGCGGGCGGCCGGCATCAGCGAAGTGTGGACCTTCGTGATCCTCGCGGCGCTGGTCGCGTTCTTCACCATCGCCGCGCCCGGCAAGTTCTTCACCACGTACGACCTCACGCAGATCGCCGTGAACGCCTCCATCTATCTGGTGCTCGGTGTCGGCATGACGTACGTGATCATCACGGCGGGCATCGATCTGTCCATCGGCTCGGTCCTCGTCCTGGCCGCGGTGGCCGCGGGCGAGTACAACATCCACCACGGCGGGGCCGACGCGGGCTGGGGCACGATCGCGGTGTGCGTCCTGATCGCCCTCGCCGTCGGCACCGCGTGGGGCGCCCTCCAGGGAGCGGTGGTGGCGACCGGGAAGGTGCCCCCGCTGATCGTGACGCTCGGCGGCCTCGGTGCGGCGCTCGGCCTGGCCGAACTCGCCACGGGCGGCCAGGATCCGGCCGGGGCGGCCGCCACCCGTCTCCAGAACAGTCTCGGCTTCGGCAAGGTGCTCGGCATCCCGTGGATGGTGGTCCTGGCGGCGGCTGTCACCGCCGTGTTCGGCGCGGTGCTGGCCGGTACGAGGTTCGGCGAGCACACCCTGGCGATCGGCTCCAACCCGGCCGCCGTGCGGCGCGCGGGCGTCTCGGTGGGGCGGCACCTGATCAAGGTGTACGGGCTGATGGGTCTGCTGGCCGGACTGGGCGCGGTGATGTGGCTGGCCTCGTACGGCACGACGTCCATCGCCGGGCACTCCACCGACAACCTCAAGGTGATCACCGCGGTGGTCCTCGGCGGTACCAGCCTGTTCGGCGGGCGCGGATCGGTGCTGGGCACCGTGATCGGCGTGTTCATCCCCGCCGTGCTCACCACCGGACTGATCGTCATCGGCGTCCAGCAGTACTGGCAGGACGTGGCGGTGGGCGTCGTGCTGGTGGCGGCCGTCTACATCGACCAGATGCGCAGGAAGACCCGAGAGCGCTCATGACCAAGGAGAGCACCGTCATGTCCAAGTCGAGTATGCGGAGTATGTCGAGCGTGCCGAGTATGCCGAGCGTGTCGAGTATGCCGCCCATGTCACGCCAGCCGGGCCTTCGCGGCAGGCGCAGGCTGCTGGTCGCCGCGGGTGTCGTGCTGGCCCTGACCGGCGCGGCCGCGTGCGGTTCGTCGGACAGCGGCGGTTCCGGGTCCTCGGGCGGTGCCGCCCACAAGAAGGTCCGGCTGATCACCGGTGTGAAGAGCGACCCCTTCTACATCACCATGACCTGCGCCGCCAAGGCCGAGGCCAAGGCCAAGGGCATGGACTTCACCGCCGACGGTTCCGCGCAGTGGGACGTGTCGGTCCAGCGGCCCCTCCTCGACTCCGTCGCGGCGGCCCGGCCCGACGGGCTGATGATCTCGCCGGTCGACACCAGCGCGCTCACCCCCTCGCTCAAGCTGATCCAGTCGTCCGGAACGAAGGTCGCGCTCGTGGACACCACGGTCAGCGACTCGTCGGTCGGCATCACCCGCATCTCGTCCGACAACGAGAAGGGCGGCCGGGTCGCCGCCGACGCGCTCGCCAAGCTGATGAACGAGAAGGGCTCGGTGATCGTGATCAGCGTCAAGCCCGGCGTCTCCACCACCGATGCCCGGATCAAGGGCTTCACCGAGGAGATGGCCAAGTACCCGGGCATCAAGGTGCTGCCCACGCTCTACGACAACGACCTGCCGGCCACCGCGGCCTCCCAGATCCAGTCGACGCTGGCGGCACACCCCGACCTGGGCGGCGCCTTCGCGGGCAACACCAACACCGGCCAGGGCATCGCCACCGGCCTCAAACAGGCGGGCAAGCAGGGCAAGGTCAAGGTCGCCGCCTTCGACGCCGAGCCCGATGAGATCGCCGCGCTCAAGGCGGGCACCCTACAGGTTCTGGTCGCCCAGGATCCGGCGGGGATCGGCAGGCAGGCCGTCGACCAGCTCGCCGCCGCTTTCGAGGGCAAGTCCGTCGAGAAGTCGGTGGGCACCGGGATGGTCGCCATCACGAAGGCCAACATGAACAAGCCCGCGGTCAGCAAGTACTTCTACAAGTCGGGCTGCTGACCGGGCCACCCGCGGCGGCCGGTGGACCCCCTCGCTCGTCGGGGGTCCACCGGCCGCGCTACTTCGCGCAGCTCTCGCCGTTGAGCGTGAAGTCGTACGGCTCCGTGTTGCTGCCGTGCCAGGAGGCGATGAAGCCGAAGGAGAGGCTGCCGCCCGCGGCGACGGACTTGTTGTAGTCGGCGGCGGCGGCGGTGACACGGGAGCCGTTCTGGGTGACGCTCGCGTCCCACATCTGGCCGACCGACTGGCCGTTGCGGAAGGACCAGGCGACGCTCCAGCCGGACAGGGCCTCGTCGGTGGTGACGGTGACGGTGGCCTGGAAGCCGTCGGGCCACTGGTTGACGAGGTTGTACTCCACCCGGCATTGGGCCGAGGTGCCGGTGCCGCCAGTGCCGCCGGTGGTGGCGTTGCTGCTGGGGGTCTCGTGGGCGGTGGAGGAGGAGGTGCCCTGCGGTTCCGGGTCGGAGTCGGAGCCGACGGGATCGGCGGGGTCGGACTTGCTCGCCGGACCGCGCGAGGACGGGCCGGTGGAGCGGGACGCCGAGGCGGAGGGCAGCGGGGCCGCGTTCGGCAGGGAAGGGCTGGGGTCGGCGACCGGCTGGCGGTCGTCGCGGGCGGCCGCGGTGTCGTGACCGGAGCCGAACGGCATCATCGACACCCCGAGCGCCAGCATCGACAGCAGTACGGCGGCGCCGAGCAGCCCGTTGCGCACGACCCGGTGGCGGTGCGCGGCGTCCTTGGGCTCCCCGGTCTCCGGGTCCTGCTGCTGAGGGCGCGCCTTGCCCTGACGTACCTCCACGGCCCGGCGGCGGCGCTCGAGGTAGGCGAGGCCGCCCCAGCCGATCACGCCGCCGGCCAGGGCCGCGGGTATGCCACCGCCGTGCAGTCGCAGGCAGGCGGCGGCCTCCGCGCACTGCACGCAGGTGGCGAGGTGCCGCAAGAGGTCTTCGGGGGTGCCGGCGGCGGACGAGCGGGTGACCGCGTCGAGGAGACGCGCGTAGCTGCGGCACTGCGCGTCCATCGGCGAGTCGACGTGGGCGCGGTGGCAGCGGTCCCGGAACAGGCCGCGGACCTGGTCCAGTTCGCGGGCCGCCTCGGCCGGGTCGAGGCCCAGGCGGCGGGCGACGGCGGGCAGCGGCAGCGCCTCCACCTCGGCCAGCCACAGCAGCGACGCGTCCGCGTCCTGCATGTCCCGCAGGCCGCGCAGGGCGACCGGGCGCAGCAGGGGCGGTCCGGTGTAGCGGGCGGCCTTGTCGGAGTTGAGCCACAGCCTGAGGTCGGGATCGAGCTTGTGGCCGAGACCGTCGGCCTCCCAGGCCGCCGCCGTGCTGCGCACGGCGGTGAGCAGCAGGGGGGTCATGGGCAGCCGGGCGGGCCGGCGGCCGGCGCCACGCCCGGGGGAGGCGTCGGCGGCGCGGACCTCCCGCAGGCCGAGCGCGAAGGCCTCCGTGGCCAGCTGGTTGGCCGAGGCGGCGCCGGAGGTGCACAGATCGGCATAGGAGAGCACCGCGTCCCAGTACTCGGAGAACAGCGCGGCCTCGGCGGCGTCCTGGGGCTTCGGCAGGTCGGGCATGGGTCTCCTGCATCCACGAGCGAGGTCAACTCACCAGACTGGTAAGGGAGTTGGGGGGAACCTCGCGGCAGGGCCAGAGCCTTTCACGTCTCCGACACAACTGACAAGCGGCATATTCAAAACCGGTTGCCGGTAGCCCACGACCATGCTCCCGCCCCGCGTGTCAGCCCAGATGATACGGACATGACGACCGGGGTGGGCGCACGCGTGCCCACCGTGACCCGCATCTCCGGCCTCTTGTACGGACGGGACCGCGTTTCCACTCACCGTCCGTCGCGGAAGGATTACACCTGCGCCGGTTCCTCCGCCGGATCCCGCGCCGGAAGGCTGTCCATGAAGGAGCTGACGGAGAACACGGCGCGTCCGGGTCCGGGCGGGCCGTAGCCGGGGGGCGAGGAGAGGCCGAAGTCGTCCATGGTCTGGCGATAGGCCTGGAGCAGCCGGATGTGGTACTCCAGCGGCGCGCCCTGCGGGTTGGCCTTGCCGAGCGGCGTGGTGGGCTCGGGGCACCAGGTGGTGAAGCGGGGCGTGATGCCGTGCGACATGAAGAAGCGCAGGCCCTCCGTGGTGGAGGCGATGGCCTCGTCGACGGTCGTGAAGCCGAAGGGCTCGGCCATCTCCACGCCCGCGACGAAGTTGGGGATGACGTTGCGGGCGCCGAAGATCTCCGCCGAGTCCAGGATCCGCCGGTGCCACTCGTCCCGGCCGACGTAGCGCTCCTTGCCCGGGCAGTACAGCTCGAACAGACGGCGGTCCCACACCTCGTAGTTCGGGTGGTAGATCTGCACGCCGTAGTCCTTGAACCGCTGCACGTCGTCGCGCGGCAGCGCCTGGGCGACGACCTTGCCGATCCAGCGGCCCGGGAAGCGCTCCTCGATGGCCTTGGCGTAGTGGCCGTAGAAGTCGGCCTCGTCGCGCCCGGCGACCGTCTTGGTGATGGCGCCGCCGGTGAGGGTGTAGGCGGTGGACGCCTTCTGGGTGTCGTACCGGTCGATGATCTCCAGCGCCTCGAGGACCTCCTCCACGTCCTTGACACCGGTGTACGGCCGGCCGGCCGCCTTGTGCTGGCGCCAGTTGTGGTTGATGTCGCAGTACTGGCACTCCTCCTTGGCGCCGAAGTACTGGCAGACCCGGAAGACGGTCAGGTAGATCAGGTAGCCCCACTGGATGGTCGGGGCGACCTCCATCACGGACTTCCCGTTGGACAGGGTGTGCCGGTAGTACTCGGGCATCGGGGGCACGCCGACGTCCGCGATCCGCTTCCCGTCGAGGTACAGCCCGAGCAGCCCCTCGCCGTCGGCGGCGACCCGGTAGGGCGAGGCCGGGTTGACGCGCACAGAGACGACGGTGCGCCGCAGGTCGTACGGGCCGCCGGTGAGGATGATCTCCTCGGGGGGCCGGCGCAGCGCGGCCTCGCCGAGCTCGGGCAGGGTGCCGTGGTCGAAGGAGAAGATGAAGTACGACTTCGGCTTGACCTCGCCGCTCTCGTTGTCGGACAGCGCGGACGCGTCGAAGGCGACCCCGCCCCGGAGCAGGTCCTCCTTGAAGACGGCTTCCCGGGGTACGTGGGGGAACCTCTCCATCAGATCCTCGACCAGCGCGGTGCGGCTGCCCATCCCGTGTCTCCTCCCGGCTCAGGCGTTCGACTCCTCACGGTATGCCCCCGCCTGTACGACTGCCCGGCCGGGTCCCCCCAAGGGTGAGGTGTCGGCCGCCGGAGGGTGAGGGGTCAGCCACCCGTCCGCAGCGTCGACTCCCGCAGCACCACATGGGTGCCCAGCACCAGATGCTGGCCGTCGGGCAGCTCGTCGCGGTGCAGCGCCAGGCGGACGGCGGCGCGGCCCAGCTCCTCCTGGGGGACGTGCACGGTGGTGAGCGCGGGATACACGTCGCGGGCGACCGGGATGTCGTCGTATCCGGCGACCGCGACATCGTCGGGGATGCGCCGGCCCGCCTCGCGCAGGGCCTGGACGACCCCGGTGGCGATCATGTCGGTGGCGGCGAAGATCGCGGTGAACTCCACGCCCGTGTCCAGGAGTTCGCGGGTGGCCCGGTAGCCGTACGAACGGGAGAAGGCGCCGTCGAGGATCAGGGCGGGATCCGGGGTCAGACCGAGGAGTTCGTGGGCCCGGGTGAAGCCGCGGATGCGCCGGCCGCTGGTGGACAGGCCGGGGACCCGGCCGAGGTAGGCGATGCGCCGGTGGCCGGCGGACAGCAGATGGGTGGTCAGGGCGAAGGCGCCGCCCTCGTTGTCGTAGTCGACGACCGTGGCGGGCACGCCCGGTCCGAGCGGCGGGCGGCCGACCAGGACCAGCCGGGAGCCGGCCCGGTCGAGGGCGTGCGCGAAGTGGGTCATGCGGTCCTGGTAGGCCTTGTCCTCCCAGGCCCCGCCGACCACGATCACCGCGTCCGCCCGCTGCTCGCGCATGGTCTCGACGACGGCGAGGATGCGGCGCGGGTCGCCGTGCGTGGTGCACAGCATGCACAGACGGCCCTCCGCGGAGGCCTGCTCCTCCACCCCGCGCGCGATGTGGGCGTAGAAGGGGCCGGTGACGTCGTCGACGACGAAGGCGACCGTCTTGTTGGTGGCGCCGCCGAGGGCCCGGGCGTGCGCGTTGACCACGTAGTCCAGTTCGCGCATGGCCTTGTGGACCCTGGCGCGGGTGGTCTCGGCGACCGGGTAGGTGCCGCCGAGGACGCGGGAGACGGTCGAGGCCGAGACGCCGGCGCGCGCGGCGACGTCCCGCACGGTCGAGGCGTCGCCGCCCGCCGTCTGCGCCCGCCTGGCCGTGGTCACGCCGCCCGCTCCAGCACGGTGTGGTCGATCGCGTACGCCAGCCGGCTCCCGCTCACCAGCCGTTCGGCCTCGTCCACGACCGTCTGTCCGAGGCGGGCCACCTCGTTGCCCTGGGAGCCGGCGAGATGGGGGGTGACGAAGGCGTTGGGCAGGTCGAAGAGCGGCGAGTCGGCGGGCAGCGGCTCGGGGTCGGTGACGTCGAGGACGGCGCTCAGACGTCCGGCGCGCAGTTCGGTGACCAGGGCGTCGTGGTCGACGAGCGAGCCGCGCGCGGTGTTGATCAGGACCGAGCCGGTGGGCATCAGGGCGAGTTCGCGGGCGCCGACGAGGTGCCGGGTCTCCGGGGTCTGCGGGGCGTGCACGGTGACGATGTCCGAGGTGCGCAGCAGTTCGTCCAGCGTGACGAGGGGGACGCCGAGCCGGGCGGCCTCCGCCTCGTCGACGTAGGGGTCGGCGAGGCTCACCCTCAGGTCGTAGGGGCGCAGCAGCTCGATCAGCCGGCGGCCGATGCGGGAGGCGCCGACGACGCCCACGCGGCGGCCGTAGTTGCCGATGCCGGGGAGGATGTCGCCGTAGGGGAATGCGCGGCGGGTGCGCAGCTGGTCGCGGTAGCCGAACACGTCCTTCCCGGCGAGCAGGATCATGGCCAGGGTGTACTCGGCGACGGGCAGCGCGTTGGCGGCGGCGGCCGAGGAGACCGCGATGCCGCGCCGCCAGACCTCCTCGGTGGTGAAGCCCTTGACCGAGCCGGCCGCGTGCAGCACCGCGCGCAGCCTGGGGGCCGCGTCGAGGGCGGCCGCGTCCAGGCGGGGGCAGCCCCAGCCGGTGATGAGGACCTCCGTGCGGGCGAGCGTCTCCCGGATCCGTGGGTCGGTGAAGTCGCGTGCCACCAGAGTGGGATCGATTTCTACGTACTCGCACAGCCGGGCGAGCACCTCCGGCGGGAAGATGTGCGGCACGTTCTGGTCCGACATGGCGAACAGTGCCTGGGGACGCTCGGGCAAGGAAGTGACCTTCCAGCTCGGTGACGCATGGATAGCAACCGGTCTCTACGGTAGGCGGCGGCGAATGAGAGGGTCAATGGACACGCACTCACCGGAAGGGGCAGGGATGACTCAGGCGGTCACCAACTGGGCGCGCAATATCACCTACACGGCCGAGGAGTTGCACCGTCCGCACTCGCTCGACGCGCTCCGGGCCCTGGTGGCCGGGAGCACGAAGGTGCGGGTGCTGGGCAGCGGGCACTCCTTCAACGCGATCGCCGACCCGGGCGCCGACGGCGTCCTGCTGTCGATCGCCGGTCTCCCGCCGGTGCTCGAAGTGGACACCGCGGCCCGTACGGTATGGGTCTCGGGCGGTGTGCGGTACGCGGAACTGGCCCGCGCCGTCCACGCGCACGGCCTCGCGCTGCCCAACATGGCGTCGTTGCCGCACATTTCGGTGGCCGGTTCGGTGGCGACCGGCACGCACGGCTCCGGGGTCGGCAACGGGCCGCTGGCCGCGGCGGTGCGCGCGGTGGAACTGGTCGCCGCGGACGGCTCGACGGTGACGTTCACGCGCGGGGAGGAGGGCTTCGACGGCGCGGTGACCTCCCTGGGAGCGCTGGGTGTGGTCACCGCGCTGACCCTGGACCTCGAACCGGCGTACGAGGTGGAACAGCACCTGTTCACTGAACTGCCGTTGGACGGGCTGGACTTCGAGGCGGTGGCGGGGTCCGCGTACAGCGTGAGCCTGTTCACCGACGCCCGGGCGGCCGGTTTCCGGCAGGTGTGGGTGAAGCGGCGCACCGACCAGGCGCCGGTGGACTTCCCCTGGGCCGCGCCGGCGACCGTGGCGCTGCATCCGGTGCCGGGCATGCCTGCGGAGAACTGCACCGAGCAGTTCGGGGTGCCGGGGCCGTGGCACGAGCGGTTGCCGCACTTCCGGGCGGAGTTCACGCCGAGCAGCGGGGCGGAGTTGCAGTCGGAGTATCTGCTGCCGCGGTCGTCCGCCCTCGATGTGCTGTATGCGATCGACGGAGTACGGGAGACCGTGGCCCCCGTGCTCCAGACATGCGAGGTGCGGACGGTCGCCGCCGACCGGCAGTGGCTGAGTCCGGCGCACGGGCGGGACTCGGTGGCTGTCCACTTCACCTGGGTCGAGGACGCCGCGGCGGTGCTGCCGGTGGTGCGGCGGGTGGAGGAGGCGCTGGACGCCTTCGATCCGCGGCCGCACTGGGGGAAGGTGTATGCAATGTCCGCATACGATATCCGTCGACGGTATGCACGCCTCGCCGACTTCCTGGCGCTGGCCCACTCCCTGGACCCCACCGGCAAGTTCACCAACGCCTTCGTGCAGGATGTCCTCGGCACCTGAAGAGCGGCGGACTTTATAAAGCCCCTTTCCTAACCCCTTGTCGAAAGTCCTCGGCACGCCATAGCCTTGCGCCGCGCCGGTGCCCGTCTCGCCCGGCACGGCCTGGCAGCGATGGGAGGGGCAGCCTTCGTGAAGCGCACATCACGGGACATCCGCACCGCGAACCGCTACGAGGTGCTGCGCCAGATCATCGCCGAGTCGCCCACCTCCCGGCAGGAGCTGGCGGCCGCCACCGGGCTGAGCCTGGCCACGGTCGCCACGCTCGTCGGCGAGCTGCTCGAGCTGCGGATGATCACCGAGGTCGGCTTCGAGGACTCGGCCGGGGGCCGCCCCCGGGGACTCGTGGCCGTCAACGCCTCGGGGGGCGCACTGATCGGCGTGGACATCGCCGAGACGTACGTCCACGTGGAGCTCTTCGACCTCGCGCTGAACGTGCTCGCGCGCGCCGACGAGGAAATGCGCCCCGGTGAGAGCCTGCCGGAGCAGGTGGTCAACCATGTCGCCGCCGCCGTCGGTTCCGTGGTCGCGCAGGCCGGCATCGAGGGCGCGCGGGTGCTGGGCGTCGGGGTGAGCGTGCCGGGGCAGGTGGACCGGGACACCGGCATCTCGGAGTACGCGCCCAACTGGGACTGGCACGACGTACCCCTGCTCGACCTGCTGTCCGAGGTCATCGCCTACCCCCTCTACCTGGACAATCCGCTGCGCGCCGGCGCGGTCGCCGAGATGTGGTTCGGGGCGGCACGCGGGCGCGGGGACGCGGTGGTGGTCAACCTCGGGACCGGTGTCGGCGCGGGGCTCGCGCTCCATGGCGGGCTGTACCGGGGAGTGAGCAACAGCGCCGGCGAGTGGGGCCACACCACGCTCGTCCTGGACGGGCGGCTGTGCCGCTGCGGCAACCACGGCTGTGTGGAGGCCTACGTCGGCGCGCCCGGCATCATGCTGAACCTGCGGGAGCTGAGCCCGCAGAGCCCGCTGCTGCACCCCGAGGACCAGACCGCCACCATCGACGCGCTGGCCCGCGGCGTGGACGCGAACGATCCCGTAGCCCTCAAGGTCGTCCGGGAGACGGCCCGTTACATCGGCGCGGGCATCGCCAACCTGGTCAACGTCCTCAACCCCGAAGTGGTCGTGCTCAGCAGCTGGGTCGCCCGCAGGCTCGGCGAACCTCTGCTGCACGAAGTGCGCGAGGCCGTCGGACGGCACGCGCTGAGGCGGCCGTTCGCCGCTACCGAGATCGTCCTCTCCCCCATTCCCACCGATCCGGCCTGCCTGGGCGCGGCGACCTTCGCGCTGGAAGGTGCCCTTCAGTCGGTGGGACAGAGGACTGCGAAACGCACCACCCCCGCAAGGAGCCGTACCGCACCACCTTCATGACGACGGAAGGGATGCACATGCCTCGCCCCCACCGCAGCAGACCGGTCCTTCTGACCGCCGCGGCCGCGCTCGCCGTCGCGGGCCCCCTGATATCCGCCCCGCCCTCGTCGGCCGCCACCCCCACTGCGGCCGAGGTCTCCCCCCACGCGGCCCAGACCATCGACGACATCGGCGCATCGGGTGCCTGGTGGGTCAACGACCTACAGCACTTCACACCCGAGGTGCAGGCCCGGGTGGCGAAACTGCTGTTCTCGAAGCAGGGCCTGGACCTGAGCTCGTACCGCTACAACATCGGCGGCGGAGGCGTCGCGGTCACCACCCCGGCCCGCGCCGCCGAGGACTTCCTGAACTCCGACGGCTCCTACGACTGGCGCAAGGACAAGGGAGGCCGGACGTTCCTCGAGTACGCCGCGAAGTACGGCGTCGAGGACCTGATCGGCTTCGTCAACAGCGCGCCCGCCCAGTGGACGACCAACGGGCAGAGCTGCGGCGGACAGCTGAAGGCCGGGAACACGGCCGACTTCGCCACGTACATGGCCGACGTCACGGCCCACTTCGCCGAGCGGGGCGCGAAGCTCGACCACATCAGCCCCTTCAACGAGCCGGACAACGACTTCGGCAGCTGCGGCCAGGAGGGCATGCAGGTACCGCCCGACCAACGCGACGACATCGTGAGGGCGTTGGGGGCCGAGCAGCGGACCCGGCATCAGAAGACCGGCATCATCGCCGACGAGTCCAGCAGCACCGTCCAGTTCACCACCGAGGTCCCGCGGTGGATCTCGCAGCCCGGCACCGCGCAGTACGTGTCGGCGCTGGCCCACCACACGTACAACAACCCGAACGACGGCCAGCTGGGCAACGTCTACGAGACGGCGAAGACGGCCGGCAAGAAGTCCTGGGCGACCGAGATCTGCTGCTTCGGCAAGGGCACCACGGGCTGGAACCAGGAGTACGACCCGACCATCGACAACGCCCTGCTGATGTCGAGGATCATCTACAAGGACTTCGCGAGCTCCCACGACTCGGCGTTCCAGTGGTGGGTGGCGCTCGCGAGCGGGTACGGCAGCGACCCGTCCGCGAAGAACGACGAGGGCTGGAACGACGGCCTGATCTACTACGACCCCGACTACGCGACGAACGGCAACCAGACGCTGTACTTCACCAAGCGGTACTACGCGCTCGGCCAGTACAGCAAGTTCGTGAAACCGGGCTCGGTCGCGCACAACGTGACCGGGGCACCGGCCGGCGTGGAGGTGTCGTCGTACGACCGCGACGGCAAGTGGGTCGTCGTGGTCAACAACCACAACACCACGGACGCCGCGCTGAACCTGCACTTCAACAGCAGGACGCCGGTACGGGCCAGGCAGGCCGTCCGCACCTCGGCCACCGAGAACTGGGCGGACGTCGCCAAGCCGTCCGTCAGCGACGGCACGGTGTCCGCGACGCTCGCCGCGCGCTCGGTCACGACGTACGTCTTCGACCAGAGGGGCCACGGCGGTTCGGCCGTGACCGGCGCCTGGCAGGGCGAGCAGTCCGGCAAGTGCCTGACGGCGGACGCCTCCGGGGCCGCGATCGGCACCTGCACCGGCGAGGCCGGGCAGTCGTGGTCGTACGACGCCAAGGGCACCCTGAAGGGCGCCAACGGGTACCTCACCGCCGGTGCTTCGGGCCTGACGACGTCCCCCCAGTACACCGGCGACGCGAGCCAGCGCTGGCTCCTGAACGCCAACGGCCAGATCCTGAGCGAGGCGTCGGGCAAGTGCCTGGACGTCAGCGGACAGGCCACCGCCGACGGCAGCAAGGTGATCCTCTACAGCTGCAACGGCGGCTCCAACGAGGTCTGGGACAAGGCCTAGTCACCCCCTGACCGAGGGCCGCCGGCCAGCCCCCTGACCCGGCGGCCCTCATCTCTCCCGCGCCCTGCCCCTGTTCGTGATCCCGAACCGGACACAACGCTTCGAACAGACTTCGTCCAACCCCTTGCCGAAGCCTTAGCCGAAGGTTAACGTCCCGCACCGCAGCAGCAATTCGGGCCATCGAGCCCTCGAGGCATCCGGCGCTGAAGCAAAGAGCCGCAGCACCACTCGACAAGACAAGGACGTCAGCATGTCGGCAATGAGCAGCAGTAACTGGGACCGCCGATCCATATTCCGGGCCGCCGCGGGCCTGGCCGCCGCCGGCACGCTGGCCGCGTGCGGCGGCAACAACGGCCGGGGCGGCGGCAGCGGTTCGGGCAAGCAGCTCACCCAGTTCTTCCACGCCTACGGCGAGGCGGGCACCCAGCAGGCCCTCAAGCGGTACGCGGCGGCCTACAAGGACGCGAACGTGACCACGCAGTGGATCACCAGTGCCGACTTCGAGAGCAAGCTCTTCGCCACGCTGCTCACCAAGAACGCTCCCGACCTGTTCGAGTTCCACCCGCAGATCCAGATGGTCAAGAGCGGCCAGGTGGCTGACCTGAGCGACATCATCGACCCGGTCAAGGACGACTTCAACCCGGCCGACATCACGTCGCACACGGTCGACGGCAAGATCTACGGCGTCCGGATGATCGACGACCCGCAGTTCTTCTTCTACCGCAAGTCGATGCTGGAGAAGGCGGGCGTCAAGCCCCCGACCACGTTCGACGAGCTGATGGAGGCCGCCGCCAAGCTCACCACCGGCAAGGTCAAGGGCCTGTACATCGGCAACGACCTGCACGCGGTCATCAACCCGATGATCTGGTCGGCGGGCGCCGACACCCTCGACGACAAGAACCAGATCGCCTACCACACGGACGGCGTCGTCGAGGGCATCAAGAAGATGCGCAAGCTGTTCACCAGCGGCCACCTCCTGCTCGGCGCCCCGACCGACTACTGGGACCCGTCGGCGCTCAACCAGGGCCTGTGCGCCATCCAGTTCTGCGGGATGTGGGCGATGCCGCAGTTCCAGCAGGCGCTCGGCGACGACTGGGGGATCTTCCCCTTCCCGAAGGTCACGGACAACGGCAAGCAGTCCGTCTACAACGGCGGCTGGTCGATGTTCGTCAACGCCAAGGGCAAGAACGTGGACGCGGCCAAGGAGTACGTGAAGTGGCTGTGGATCGAGCAGAAGAAGTACCAGGAGGACTGGGCCACTTCGTACGGCTTCCACATTCCGCCGCGCAAGTCCATCGCCGCCACCGCCACCAAGCTCAAGTCGGGCAACGCGGCCGAGGGCGTCAAGCTCTTCAACGAGTTCGGCCACTTCGACAACATCGGCTGGACCCAGGCCATGATCACGGCGCTGGAGGACGTCTTCGCCGACTCCGTCCGCAAGGGCGGTGACCCGGAAGCCTCCCTCGACAAGGCCGACAAGGCGGTCAACCGCGAGCTGAAGAAGCTCTTCGGATAGGCCGCGGACGGAACTGCACCATGTCGACGACCACGACGCGCGACCTCGCGCACCCGGCCCCGGCGAAGCCTGTGAAGGCCAAGCCGCGGCGGGGTCTGCGGGCCAGCAGCACCTTCAACTTCTGGCTCTTCTCCGCCCCGTTCCTCATCGGGCTGGCGATCTTCGTCTACGTCCCGATCGTCTGGAGCATCTACCTCAGCTTCTTCGAAGCCCGCTTCACCGTCACGCCGAGCAAGTTCATCGGCTTCGACAACTACCACTTCATGCTGACGAACTCGGACTTCGTCGGCTCCCTGGGCACCTTCACCGTCTTCGCCGCGTTCATCGTGCCCACCACCTGGGCGTTGTCGCTGGGCCTGGCCGTGATGGTGAACCGGCTCAGGTTCATGCGGGCGTTCTTCCGCTCGGTCTTCTTCCTGCCCACCGCGTGCAGCTACGTCGCCGCCGCACTGATCTGGAAGATGTCCATCTTCAACGGCGTTCGCTTCGGCCTGGCGAACACGGTCCTCGGCTGGTTCGGGGTCGACAACATCGCCTGGCTGATCACCCCCGACCCGCCCTGGTACTGGCTGGTCATCGTGACCGCCCGTCTGTGGCTCCAGTCCGGCTTCTACATGATCCTGTTCCTGGCCGCGCTCCAGAACATCCCACAGGAGCTGTACGAGGCGGCCGCCATCGACGGCGCCAAGCCGGGCTGGCAGACCTTCCGGCACATCACCCTGCCCCAGCTGCGCGCCACCTCGACCGCGGTGATCCTGCTCCTGCTCATCGCCGCCTACCAGGCCTTCGACGAGTTCTTCAACCTGCTGTCGAAGACGACCTGGGGCCGCCCGCCGCTGGTCGAGCTCTACTACCGCGCCCTGGGCGAGAACCAGGACTACGGGGCCGGCAGCGCGGGCGCCGTCATCCTGACCGTGCTGATCTGCGTGATCACCCTGTTCCAGGGCAAGATCATGGGCTTCGGAAGGGGGGACGAGTCCAAGTGACCACCACCGCACCAGAGACCGACAAGAGCGCGCCGCCGTCGAACCGGCCCCGCCGCACCAGGCGCGGGGGCGGCGTCATGGGCAACACCGGCCTCTACACAGCCGTCGGTGTCGCCGCCTTCCTGTTCCTGATCCCGTTCTACATCCTGGTCCGCAACGCCCTCTCCACCGACCCCGAGATCACCGGAGAGCACTGGCAGATCTTCCCCACGCACCTTCAGTGGGGAAACCTCAGCGAGCTGTTCAACGACCCCATGGTGCCCTTCGGCCGGTCGCTGCTGAACTCCGCGCTCGTCGCCGTCCTGCACACCAGCGGCGTCCTGCTGATCTGCTCCCTCGCCGGTTACGCCCTGGCCCGCATCCCCTACAAGCACGCCAACAAGGTCTTCTACGCGGTCCTCGGCACCCTGATGGTCCCGACCGCCGTGACCTTCGTCCCCAGCTTCGTGCTGGTGTCGTCGCTCGGCTGGGTGGACAGTTACCGGGGTCTGATCATTCCGGGCCTGTTCAGTGGTTTCACCTGCTTCCTGTTCCGGCAGTACTTCCTGGGGTTCCCGAAGGAGCTGGAGGAGGCGGCACGCGTGGACGGGCTCGGCTACTGGGGCGCGTACTGGCGTGTCGTGGTGCCGAACTCGCTGAACTTCTTCGCGGCGATCGCCACCATCACCTTCATCAGCGGCTGGAACTCCTTCCTGTGGCCGCTGGTCATCGGCCAGAGCCCGGACGCGTGGACCGTGCAGGTCGCGCTGTCCAACTACATGACCAACCAGACCGTCGTCTTCCACACGATCTTCATGGCCACCGCCATTTCCATCCTGCCCCTGGTGTTCGTGTTCCTCTTCCTCCAGCGCTGGCTGGTGCAGGGGATCGCGCAGACCGGTATCAAGGGATGAGCTAGGAGACCGATGTCTTTCCGCACCACAGCCGTCGACTACGTCGAGGACGTCTCACCCGGCAACGGGGCGCTGCCGCCCCGCGCCCGGTATGCCACGTCGGACGCGAGAACCCTGTCCCTGAACGGCAGTTGGCGGTTCCGTCTGTCGGCGACGGCGGGCGCCGAGGACGACACCTTCGCCGAGCCGGGGTACGACGCCGACGGCTGGGCGGAGGTATCGGTCCCGGGCCACTGGGTGCTCCAGGGCGGCGGCCGTTTCGGATCCCCCGCCTACACCAACCACCTCTACCCGTTCCCGGTCGACCCGCCGCGCGTGCCGACCGAGAACCCGACCGGAGACCATCTGCGCGTCTTCGATCTGCCCGAGGACTGGGACCTCGAGGAGGGCGGCGCGGTACTCCGCTTAGACGGTGTGGAGTCCTGCGCCCGGGTCTGGCTGAACGGCACGGACATCGGCGAGTTCAAGGGATCCCGGCTGCCGCACGAGTTCGCGGTCGGCCATCTCCTGAAGACCGTCGGCAATGTACTGGCCGTCCGTGTCCACCAGTGGTCGGCGGGCTCGTACCTGGAGGACCAGGACCAGTGGTGGCTGCCCGGCATCTTCCGGGACGTCACCCTGCTGCACCGGCCGGCCGGTGCCGTCCTGGACCACTTCGTCCGCGCCTCCTACGACCACGCCGGCGGGGTGGGCACCCTGCGCGTCGACTCCGACGTGGACGGCCGGGTCACCGTGCCGGACCTCGGCATCGACGTCGCGACCGGTGAGTCGGTGACGGTGCCGGTCGAGCCGTGGTCGGCGGAGACCCCGAAGCTGTACGACGGTGTGCTCGCCACCGAGGGCGAGCGGGTGCCGCTGCGCATCGGCTTCCGCACGGTCGAACTGGCCGACGGCCTGATCAAGGTCAACGGAAAGGCCGTCCTGTTCAAGGGCGTCAACCGGCACGAGTGGCACCCGGAGAAGGGCCGGGCCCTCGACCTGGAGACCATGCGCGAGGACGTGCTGCTGATGAAGCGGCACAACATCAACGCCGTCCGCACCTCCCACTACCCGCCGCACCCGGCCTTCCTCGACCTGTGCGACGAGTACGGGCTGTGGGTGATCGACGAGTGCGACCTGGAGACCCACGGCTTCACCGAGCAGGACTGGCGGGACAACCCCGTCGACGACGACCGCTGGACCCCGGCGCTGCTGGACCGCGCCGCCCGCATGGTGGAGCGCGACAAGAATCATCCGTCCGTCGTCATCTGGTCCCTCGGCAACGAGGCCGGAACCGGCCGCGGCCTGACGGCCATGGCCGAATGGATCCGCGGCCGGGACGCCTCACGCCTCGTGCACTACGAGGGTGACATCGACTGCCGTGACACGGACATGTACTCACGGATGTACGCCGACCACGCCGAGGTCGAGCGGATCGGCCAGAGGCTGGACGGTGGCACCCACAAGCGCCGTGAACTGCCTTTCATCCTCTGCGAGTACGGGCACGCCATGGGCAACGGCCCCGGCGGCATCGCCGACTACCAGCAGATCTTCGAGTCGTACGACCGGCTCCAGGGCGGCTTCATCTGGGAGTGGATCGACCACGGCGTCAAGGACGAACGGTACGGCTTCGCGTACGGTGGCGACTTCGGGGAGGAACTGCACGACGGCAACTTCGTCTGTGACGGGCTGCTCTTCCCCGACCGGCGGCCCTCCCCCGGTCTGGCCGAGTACAAGAAGGTGATCGAGCCGGTCCGGATCGAGGGCGACCTCGCCGACGGGACGGTACGGATCGCCAACAGGTACGACTTCGCCGACCTGTCGGCGCTGGCCTTCGAGTGGTCGTACCAGGTGGACGGCGAGACGGTCGAGTCGGGCGCGCTGTCCGTTCCGGTGCTCGCGCCGGGGGAGTCGGCGGATGTGAAGCTGCCGGAACCGCCCGCGACGAGGAGCGGCGAGGCATGGTGCACGGTACGGGCGGTGCTCGCCTCCGACACCGCCTGGGCGCCGAAGGACCATGTGGTGGGCTGGGGCCAGTTCCCCGTCTCCGCCCGGCAGGCGCCGTCCGTCGCCGCGACCGCCGGACCGGTACCCGGCGACCGGCTGATCACCCTGGGCCCGGGCTCCTTCGACGCCCGCACCGGAGCGCTGCGGTCGGTGGGCGGGGTGGAGGTCACCGGGCTGCGCCTCGACGTGTGGCGGGCGACCACCGACAACGACGACGGCGCGGCCTGGCAGACGGACATCCGCTACGGCCAGCTGTGGCGGAAGTTCGGCCTGCACCGCATGCGGCACCGTCTCGATGCTGTGGAGGCCGGCGACGACGCGCTCACCGTGCGCACGCGGGTGGCGCCGGCTGCCTGGGAGGTGGGCCTGTCGACGGTATACCGGTGGACGTCCGACGGCAGTCGTCTACAGCTGACCGTGTCCGTGGCGCCGGAAGGCGACTGGACGGTGCCGCTGCCCCGGCTCGGCGTCCGCTTCGGGCTGTCCGGCGCGGACACCGACGCGGTGACGTGGTTCGGCGGCGGTCCCGGCGAGGCGTATCCGGACACCCGGGCGGCGTCGATGGTCGGCCGCTGGCAGTCGACGGTCGACGGTATGCAAACACCGTATGTCCGTCCGCAGGAGAACGGCGCCCGCGCCGACGTCCGCTGGGCGGAACTCGGCGGACTGCACATCGAGGGCGACCCGGCCTTCTGGTTCACCGCCCGGCGCTGGACCACCGAGCAGCTGGACGCCGCCGCCCACCGTACCGACCTCACCCGGGGTGAGACGGTGTGGGTCAACCTGGACCACGGCCAGCACGGCATCGGCTCGCAGTCCTGCGGCCCGGGCCCGCTGCCGCGGTACTACCTGCTCGCCGAGCCCGCCGAGTTCTCCTTCGTCTTCTCGGAGGCGGGTGGACCGGCTGGGTCCTGACGCACCCGCGGCGTCCTGACGCACGACCCCACGCCCGCGTACGACCACGCGCCCGTAAAAAGAGTGGCGCAGGTGACGTACGCGGGTGTGGGCTTGTTCCATCCCGTCTTCCGTCCCCCCTCCCGTCCCATCCGTTCCGGCTGCCGAAGGAGAAACGTGTGGCCATGAATGTGACCGGTAACATCGAGGTCCGCGGTCTCTCCCGCACCTTCCACACCACCGTCCGCCGCCCCGGTTTCGCGGGAGCCATCAGATCCCTCGTCAACCCCGAGCGGGTCGCCAAGCACGCCGTCTCCGACATCTCCTTCGACGTGGCGCCGGGTGAACTCCTCGCCCTGCTCGGCCCGAACGGCGCGGGCAAGTCGACCACCATCAAGATGCTGACCGGCATCCTCACCCCGACCGCCGGCGAGGCGCGCGTCGCGGGCGTGGTGCCGTACGAGGAGCGCGAGCGCAACGCCCGCAACATCGGGGCGGTGTTCGGGCAGCGCACCCAGCTGTGGTGGGACCTGCCGGTGCGGGAGTCGTTCGCGATCCTGCGGGACATCTACGAGGTGCCGAAAGCCGAACACGCGGTACGGCTGAAGGAATTCGACGAGCTGCTGGATCTGTCCACCTTCTGGGACACCCGGGTGCGCCACCTCTCCCTGGGGCAGCGGGTGCGCTGCGACCTGGCGGCCGCACTGCTGCACGATCCGCCGGTCGTCTTCCTCGACGAGCCGACCATCGGCATGGACGTCGTGGTCAAGGAGCAGGTCCGCGAGTTCCTCCGGTACCAGGTCGCCGAGCGCGGCCGTACCGTGCTGCTGACCACGCACGACATGACCGAGGTGGAGCGGCTCGCGGAGCGGGTGGTACTGGTCAACCACGGGCGGCTGGTGCTGGACGGCACGCTGGACGAGATCCGCCGGAAGTTCGGCTCGACGTGGCAGGTGCGGGTGACGCTCGCGGATCCGCACGCGGAGATCGTGCCGCTGCCGGGCATCACGGTGGTGCGGCGTGAGGGCCCGCAGGTGGTGTTCGGCCCGGAGGACTCCGCCGCGCCGACGGTGCACCAGGCGCTGAAGCTGGTCGTCGAGCGGTACGAGGTGACGGACATCGCCCTCGACGAGGCCGATCTGGAGGACGTCATGCGGGCCGCCTACGTGCACGCCGAGGCGGTGTGACATGGCCTTCCCCGTCGCCTGGCGCGCCGCCCGCGTCACCCCGCTCGGCGAGCTGTACACCCCGCCCCGCGTCACGGCCGCCCTGCTGCGGCTGACCGTCCAGGTGGTGCTGGTGGCGTCCCTGTGGCGCGGCCTGTACGCGCACACGGGTACGACGGCCGGGCTCACCCGGGACCAGGCGGTGACCTACGCCGTACTGGCCGTACTCGCCTCCCGGCTGCGGGAGCTGGACCAGTACGCGGCCCGGGACACGGTCGTGCAGCACCTGCACTACGGCACGATCGTGTACTGGTACCTGCGTCCGCTGCCGCCCCACCGCTACTACGCGCTGCGTGCGCTGGGCGAACAACTGTACGGCTTCGCCTGGGCGTTCGCCGGATATGTGATCTGCCTGGCGGCCGGCGTGGTCGCGCCGCCCGGGTCGGCCGCGGTGGCCGCCGTGTTCGCGCTCAGCCTGCTGCTCGGGCAGTGGGTGCTGCACTACGTCATGCTGCTCATCGACCAGTTGTGCTTCTGGACGCTGCGCAACGACGCCGCCATCCTCATCCTGATCTTCGCGCAGAACCTGCTGTCCGGGGTGTACGCGCCGCTGTGGTTCTTCCCGCACTGGTTCGTGGTGCTGAGCGGTTTCCTGCCCTTCCAGGCCACGCTGAGCGTGCCGCTGTCGCTGTACGTGGGCCGCATCCCGCTGGCGGACGCGGGTGCCCAGCTCGCCGTCCAGGTGGGCTGGGTGGTGGCGCTGCGGTTCCTGACCCGGTTCCTGTGGCGGCGGGCCGGCCGCCGTGTCGTCTCGCAGGGAGGCTGATGCCCGTGAACGCCGTCCGGATCGCCTGGCGCGTCACACGTCTCAACTTCCGCGCCCAGCTGGAGTACCGCACCGAGTTCCTGATGATGATCGCGATCGGGGCGGTCTGGCAGGTGTCGGTGATCGTCTTCGCGACGGTGCTGCTGACCCGGTTCACCGGCATGGGCGGCTGGGACAGCTCCGACGTCCTCCTCATCCCGGCCACCCGCATGCTGGCGCACGGGCTGTTCGTGCTGTTCCTGGGCCGGATGCACGGCCTGGGCCGGCACATCCAGGAGGGGAAGATCGACGGGTATCTGCTGCGGCCGATGCCGGTGCACCGCCAGATCCAGCTCCAGTTCTTCCCCACCAACGCCATCGGCGACCTGACGGTGGCCGCGGGCCTGATGGCGGGCGCCCTGGGCCGCAGCCACCTGGACTGGACGGCCGGCCGGACCACCTACCTGATCGCGGCCGTCCTCGGCGGAATGCTCCTGGAGGCGGCCCTGTTCACGGTGGTCGCCGCGGCCTCGCTGCGCTTCCCGGCGGCCGGCTATTGGGGCCGCTGGCTGGAGGAACTGCTCGGCACCTTCGGCAGCTACCCGCTGAACGTCCTGCCGAAGGCGGTGGGCGGCTTCCTGACCTACGGCCTGCCGCTCGCGTTCGTCGCCTACTTCCCGGCGGCGGTGCTCACGGGCCACGGCCACCACGCCGGTGCCCCGTACTGGCTGGCCGCCGCGTCACCGCTGCTCGGTGCCCTCGCGTACCTGCTGTCCCGGCTGCTGTGGCGGTGGAGTCTCGATCACTACACGGGGGTGAACGGATGAAGGCGGTCGCGGAGACGTCGTCCGGCTTACGGGCCCGGCTCGCGGTCGGTCTGGTCTTCGTCGTCCTCGGCGGCACGCAGGGCGGCTGGATGGCCCGGATCCCCGCGATCCGGGACGCGGTGGGTCTGGACTCCGCCCGATGGGGGCTGGTGAGCAGTTCCTCAGCAGCCGGGGACGTGGTGGCGCTGGCACTGGTCACGGTCCTGATCGGCCGGGTCGGCAACCGCCCGCTGAGCCTGGCGGCGGCCGTCCTGGTGCTGGTCAACGCGCCCCTGCTGGCGGGCGCGTCGACCGTACCGGCGCTGGTGGCGGGCCTCGCGGTGTGGGGGCTGTCGGCGACCTTCC
Source organism: Streptomyces sp. NPDC054834 (assembly GCF_053611185.1). Classification (NCBI taxonomy): domain Bacteria; kingdom Bacillati; phylum Actinomycetota; class Actinomycetes; order Kitasatosporales; family Streptomycetaceae; genus Streptomyces; species Streptomyces sp. NPDC054834. The sequence continues at coordinate 35,599 of NZ_JBSGZV010000034.1, forward strand.
TCGCGACTCCGGTCAACGCCCTCGCGGTCGCGGTGGAACGGCGGGCCGGCCGCCCCCTGTTGTCCGGTTTCCACGCCTCGTACAGCTGCGGGGTGCTGGCGGGCGGCGCCCTGGGCACGCTCGCGGCGGCCACCGGTGTGTCGCCGGGCGTGCAGATGGCGGTGAGCAGCGGGGTGCTCGGCGCGCTGCTGATGGCACTGGGCGGCGCGCTGCCGGAGGAGACGGAGGACAGGGTGAGGGAGGAACGGCGACCGCTCAGGCGCCGTTTCAGCCCGCAGTTGCTGCTGCTCGCCGGTGTCGCGTTCCTCGGGTCCTTCATCGAGGGGGCGGCCTCGCAGTGGAGTTCGGTGTATACAGCCGACTACCTGCGCGAAGGATCGGCGTTCGGCGCGGCGACGTACACCTGCTTCTCCGTCGCGATCCTCGTCGCCCGTCTGCTGGGCGACCGGTTCGTGGCCCGGCTGGGCCGCCGTGCCTTTCTCCGCCTGACCCTGCTGACGGCGGCAGTGGGCGCGACGCTGCCCGTGGTCCACCCGGGTCTGGCGACCGCGCTGGCCGGGTTCACGGTGGTGGGTCTGGGCATCGCATGCGCGCTGCCCGGTGTGATCGCGCTGGCGGGGCGGCAGCCCGGGATGCCGGCCGGCGAGGCCCTCTCGGTCGTCACGATCGGCCAGTGGCCGGGCTTCCTGCTCGCCGGTCCGGCGGTGGGGCTGCTCGCCGGGGCGACGAGCCTGCGGGTGGCGCTCGGCGCGCTGGTGGTGGCGGGTGCGGGCGCCGCGCTGCTGGCGGGGCGTGCGAGAGTCCCCGCATGACCGACACGCCTCTGCCGCCGCCTTACGCCGACGAAGCCGCCCTGTGGAGCCGGCTGGCCGCCCTGCTGCCCGATCCGGTGGACGTGGACGAGGTGCGGGGGGCTTGGGACATCGGGGAGCAGGAGGGCGGGCTCACGGCGCTGGTCGAGAAGATCCACGAACAGGGCTTGGCGGTGGCCGAGCCGGCGCGGGCCGAACTGGCGGTGATGGCCGGGCAGTGGGGCGTGTGGGACAGGCTCGGGCCGGACATCGCCCGGTGCGGTCCGGCGCCGGAGGCAGGCGGGCTGCGGGTTCTCCCGGACGACGCCGGTGACCCGATTCCCGCCCGGTCCGTGCTGCCGGACCCTCCGGTGCCGGACCTGTTCCTGGTCCCGTGGATCAGCTGCGCCCGCTGCGGCCGGGTCCTGGCCCGCGGCCACCAGCGGGAGGAGTGGGGGCTGCTGTCGTACCTCCCGCTCTGCTACGTCGTGTTCGCCTCCGGTGGGGGCCCCGCACCCCGGGTGTACGACCAGGAGGAGCGCGGCGCCGCATGGTCGGCGCTGGCCGCCCTGAGGGCGGGCTGTCCGTAGGCCCCGACCGGCGTCCCGGCAACCTTCCGTGCGGCGGCGGTGACTCCAAGGCGATGCACCGCACCCGCCCACCGCCGCCGTCGCCGCGTCCTGCGCCCGCTGCCGCTCGCCGCGCGGGCGTGCTGGTCGCCGCGGCCGCGTACACGCTGCCGCAGCTCACACCGAACGCGTCGGCGGCCACCACCCTGCGCGGCTACGCCGACGCGCGGGGCGTACGGATCGGCGCGGCCGTGGGCGACACCCCGCTGGAAGGGCTCGGCCCCCGGGTAGAGGGGCGCGAGCCCGGTGTCTATGGCGTCCCAGCCGGGAGCCTCTGCGGTGTCCGTCACCCCGTCATGATGGTCGAGGCCGGCCGTGGGGCGGGGCGCCGGGACGGCGGTGGGACCGGTCCGGATGTCCCGTTCCGATCATTCACAGTTTCCCCAACTACCCTTGTGCGCCATAGCTGTTGGCACCAACCTGAGGATCGTTCATCTTCCTCCCACTCTCCCCCGACCGGAGACACCCCCACCATGAGAAGACTCATCGGCACCCTCGTCGCCGGCACACTCGCCCTGGCCGGGCTCTCGGCCGCGGCAGCCGCTCCGGCCCAGGCGGACTCCGCCGCCACGTCGGGCACCTTCAACGTGCTGACGTACAACGTCGCGGGCCTCCCCGAGGGCCTGAGCTCCAGCCACCCGGCGGCCAACACGCCCCTGATCTCCCCCAGGCTGGCGCCCTACGACATCGTGAACGTCCAGGAGGACTTCAACTACCACGCGGCCCTGTACGCGGGCGACGACCATCCCTACCGCACCGCGACCAGCGGCGGCGCGGGCATCGGCGACGGTCTCAACACCCTGTCCCGCTACCCCTTCGACGACTTCGAGCGCGTCAAGTGGAACGACTGCACGGGCACCAACTGCCTGACCCCGAAGGGCTTCACACTTGCCCGGGTGCGGCTGGCCGAGGGGGTCTACGTCGACCTGTACAACGCCCACCCCAACGCCGACGACACCGACGACGCGCTCGCCGCCCGCCGTGCGAACATCAAGCAGCTCTCCGCCTTCATCCAGGCGAACTCGGCGGGCAACGCGGTGATCGTCATGGGTGACACGAACACCCGCTACACGCGCACCGGCGACAACATCCGCACGCTCGTGGACGACAACGGGCTCACGGACGCCTGGGTGAAGCTGGTCAAGGGCGGTACGGCCCCGGCGCTGGGCGCGGACCCGCTGCTGTGCCCCACGTCGGCCCCGACGAACGACTGCGAGGTGGTCGACAAGGTCCTCTACCGGAGCAGCCCGCTGGTGTCCCTGGCCGCGACCCGCTACAACGACGAATGGGCGTCCTTCCTGGACTCCTCCGGCGGCAACCTCTCCGACCACTTCCCGCACACCGTCGGCTTCTCCTACACCCTGAACTCCAAGCTGCGGGCCAGTGACTTCTTCGGCGGTCCGCACGGCACGGCCTTCAACGACGCCGACGACCTGCCGTCCGCCGTGTCCCCCCGCACCCTGACCCTGCGCGGCGGCGCCCGCCTGGACGCGGTGTCCCTGACCCACGACGGCGGTACGGTCCTGTCCCACGGCGGTGCGGGCGGCACGGCGGCCTCCCTGGCCCTCGCCTCCGGCGAGCACCTCACCTCCGTGAAGCTGACCGAGGGCCAGAAGGACGACCGCACCCGGATCTTCTCGGCCGCGTTCACGACGGACAAGGGCCGCAGCCTCTCCGCCGGCACGGCGACCGCCGACGCCACCACCTTCACGGCCCCGTCCGGCTGGCAGATCGCCGGCTTCACCGGCCGCGCCGGCGACGAGATCGACAAGCTGGGCGTCCTGTACGCGCCGATCGGCTGAACCCGCCGAACCTAGATGCCCTAGGATTGCCCCTAGGCAACCTAGGAGGTGTCGCATGGCTCGCGTCGGACTCACCGCCGACCGCCTGGTGGCGGCCGCGGCCGAGCTCGCCGACGAGGCGGGGTTCGAGAACGTCACCCTGTCGGCGCTGGCCCGCCGCTTCGGCGTGAAAGACGCGAGCCTGTACTCGCACGTCAGGAACCTTCAGGACCTGCGCACCCGGCTCGCGCTGTACGCGGGCGCCGAACTGGTCGACCGGATCGCGGCGGCCGTGGCCGGCCGGGCCGGGAAGGAGGCGCTGGCCGCCTTCGCGGGCGCGTACCGGGAGTACGCCCTCGAGCGGCCCGGCCGGTACGCGTCCACCCAGATCCGCATCGACCAGGATCTCGTCGCCGACTCCCCCGCCATGCGCCGCACCGCCGAGGTCACCTACGGCATGCTGCGCGCCTACGGCCTCGACGAGCCCGACCTCACCGACGCCGTACGCCTGCTGCGCAGCACCTTCCACGGCTACTGCGCCCTGGAGTCCACCGGCGGCTTCGGCGCCTCCCGTGACGTACAGGCCTCCTGGGACAGGGCGATCGACGCCCTGCACGTCGCCCTCACGCACTGGCCACGGGAGAGGAACAGCCATGACTGAACCGCACTACGACGTCACCGGCAGCGGGCCCGTCCTGCTCGTCGTCCCCGGCGGGGCCGGGCATCCGATGGGGCTCGGCCCGGTCACCGAACGGCTGGCCGAGCGATTCACGGTGGTGACGTACGACCCGCTCGGCCTCGCCCACGGACGGCTCGGTTCCCCGGTCGCCGACCAGCGGCCGGCGGACTGGAGCGAGGCGGCGCACGCGGTGCTGGAGGAGGTGCTCGCGGCGGACGAGTCCGCGTACGTCCTCGGGACCAGCTCCGGCGGGATCGCGGTCCTCGACCTGCTCGCCCGGCATCCCGGGCGGCTGCGGCACGTGGTGGCGCACGAGCCGCCGTGCGTGACGCTGCTGCCGGACGGGGCGCAGCAACGGGCCCGGCTGATCGAGGGGTTGCGAGCCGGGCAGGCGTCGGCCGAGGGGCCCATGGCGGTCTTCCTCGCCCATGTCCTGGAGCCGTTCACCTCGTACGCGCCGGCCTTCACCGCCTCCCCCGGCCGCCTCACGGTGGCCGCCGGGGCCGGCTCCCGGGGTCAAGTCCTGTACGACACGGCCGTGTCGGTGGCCGAGCGCACCGGCGGCGCCTTCACCGAGTTCCCCGGCGGGCACCTCGGCGCGCTCGAGCATCCCGTGGCGTTCGCCGACCGCGTCGCGGAAACGCTGATTCCGGTGGACGCCCCAGGGGCACCGCTGACCACTTAGACTGGAAGCTTCGCGGGTGCCACGTGCCGCCCTGGGGGAGGGAGCGCGCCTTGTCCCAACAGCAGCTCGGACGCGGGCCATTGAGACCCCCCGGCGCCGCCCCCGTGCCCCCGGACGGCACCGGCTCGCCCCCGGCGCGTTTCGTCGGCTGGCTGGGCAGTCTGGGCTGCGCGGCCGCCGGGTACGGGGTGTTCCAGTTCCTGTTCGGGGTGCTGCCCGACTCCCTCGGCGGGGAACTCGCCAAGTGGCTGGTCTCCGGGGTGAGCGGGGTCGGTACGGGTCTCGCGGCCTGGCTGGCGGCGGCCCTGCTGAAGGCGCGCTCCGCCGGGCCGGGCCGGGCCGCCCCGGTGACCGTACGGGCGGCGACCGCCGCGTCCGGTCCGCTGCCCGGGGTGTTCGCCGCCGCGTACGAGACGCTGGTCGACCAGGTGAGGGTGGTCGACGACCCGGCCCGGGGGCGGCTGACCGGCTGGACGCACTCGCTGGGCGAGACCACCCCGTGGCCGCCCACGCCCGTCGGTACCGCGTACGGCCTGCACATCATGCTCGACCTGGGTATGCCGGACGGGCGGCTGAGCACCGGCGACCTGGTGGACACACTGTGGCGCCTCAGGCTGCCCGGTGGTGGCTGGTCGGCGCGCTCGCAGGGCTCGGAGGCGCGTCCGGAGGTGACGGCGCTGGTGCTGGGCGCGCTGGCCCGGGCGGGCTCCTCCGGTGAGCGGCTCGCCGCGGAGGTGACCCGGTGCATCGCCGCGTTCACCCGGGAACTCGACCCGGCCGGGCGGGAGTCCACGCACGTCGTGACGACCGTACTGCGCGGGCTGCTGCGCGCGGCGCCCCGCTCGGCGCTGTTGCCGCCGTTGCGGGAGGCGCTGGTGGACGGCGCGATCGACGACGAGCGCCGTGAGCACCTGCGCTGCTGGGGCTACCGGCTCCACCCGCCCTACGGCCCGCCGTCGCCGCTGCACACGGCGCAGGCGGTGGTCGCCCTGGACCGGGCGGCCCGGGTGCTCGGCGAGACGGCGGGGGCGCGGGCGGCCCGCCAGGACGGGGTCCGCTGGCTGCTGGCCTGCCCGGACGCGCGGCACCACGTCTGCCTGGACGTGGAGAACCTGCGCGAGGAAGTCCGCCGGACGCGCACCGACGACCCCACCCGCCAGGAGGTGCTGAACGTACGGCACTTCACCGCGTCCTGGATGGTGCGTGCCCTGCTCACCCCGGGCGCCTGCGAGGTGGCCCGCGCGGACGGGCTCCAGGCTCAGTGGCGGGAGCGGCTGGACGGCGCGGTCGCCGCCGTGTGGGCCGGGCAGTCGGGCGGCATCTGGAGCTGGGGCCGGGGCGACGGCACCGAGCTGCGCCGGCCCATGTGGATGACGTATCAAGGGCTTTCGGCGCTGCGGGCGCATGCCGTATGGATGTATCAGCCGGTCGAGTGACCGTTGGCGAAGTGGGGTGTGCATGGGCGGTCGGCAGGTCCTGGCGGCGCGGCGGCTGCTGGCCGAGACGCTGGACGGTGAGCTGACCGAACACGCCACGGTGGGCGCCGCCCGAGCGGTGGTCGCCGAACTCGGGGCGCACGAGCGGCTGTTGGAGCTGATCGCCGAACTCGCCTCGGGTGAGGGCGATCCGGAGGGCTGTGCCGGACTGTCGTACCGGCACGTCCTCGGCTTCGACAAGCTGCTGCTGATCGACGGCGGGCCCCGGCACAAGTTGCGCGCCCATGTGTGGCATCCGTCGGCGGCGGGACCCGGCAAGGAGGACGTGCACAACCACCGTTCGCCGCTGGCCTCCCACATCGTGCGGGGCAGACTGGCGATGGAGTTGTACGAGGCCTGGGCCGGGGAGGGCGGGATCGGCGCCGACCGTTATGAGGAGTCCCTCGCCGACCGATCGGCCGACTGGCTGCTGCGGCCGGCCGGCCGGGCCCGGCTGCGGCTGACGCACGTGGGGCAGTACGCGGCGGGCAGTTCCTACGCCCTGCCCGCGCACACCCTGCACCGCGCCTGGTGCGACACGGACGCGCCGACGGTGACGCTGTTCCTGGAGACGGGCGCCGGCCGGCGGCGCCACACCGATGTGTTCACGGCGGCCGGTCCGCATCCGGGGGCGGTGCCCAAGGTGCCGCTGGACGTGGGCGACTACCTGGCCGCGCTCGGCGATCTCGCGGAGCTGCTCAGGAGTTCGTGAGGGCCTGGCGCACGACGTCGAGGTTGTAGTCGTCGATGTCGACCGTGGACAACGCGGCGGGTGCCAGCCAGGCATACGCCTGATCGGCCTCGGGCAGGGTGACGAGCCGGGTGAGCGGCCTGACCAGGAAGTTGGCCTGCCAGTTCTTGACCTCGTGCCCGCGGTAGTCGCTGACGAAGGACGACTCGCCGACCCGGCGGACGACCTCGCCGAGCAGCCCGGTCTCCTCCTTCAGCTCGCGCAGGGCGCCGTCCACCGGGCTTTCGCCCGGCTCCAGCTTCCCGCACGGCACGCCCCACACCCGCGGCAGGAACCGCTCCCGCTCGCTGCGGCGCACCAGGAGCACCCGCCCCTGTTCGTCCATCACGACGGCGGCCGCCAGTCGCCTCTCGCCGGGGATCTCCATGTCCATGGTTCCTCGGTCCCTCGCCGGTGATGAGTCCAAAGGGTCTGATACCCCAGAAAGCCTCCACCGTACCAGGACAGGGCGAACGGGGCTGTGCCGTCGCTCTCAGCCCGGCCGGCGCCCCAGTGCCTGTACGGCGTCGTACGAGGGCGTCGTCCCCGGCGGTGTGCGCCCGCCGGCGATGTCGGCCATCGCGTCCAGCGCGGCGCCCAGCGCGCGGCGGTAGAGCAGGGAGCCGAGGCTGATCCGGCTCACCCCGAGTTCGGCGAGGTGGGCGACGGTGGGCCCGGCCGGTGAGTAGAGGATGTTGAGGGGGACGTCGAGGTGCCGTACCAGGGCGGTGATCCGCCCGGGGTCGGTCAGGCCGGGGACGAACACCCCGTCGGCACCGGCCTGTCGGTAGGCGTCCAGGCGGGGCAGCGTGCCCTCCCCGTCGGCCAGCCAGTACGTGTCCGTGCGCGCGTTCACGAAGAGGCCGGGCGCGGCCGACTTGGCCGCCGCGATCTTCGCCGCGTGCCGGTCGGCCGGCCCGTTGCCGTCCTCCAGGTTGATCCCGACGGCGCCGACGGCCCACAGCTCGCGCGCCGACTCCCCCACCTCGTCCGGGTCGTCGCTGAAGCCGCCCTCCGCGTCCACGGACAGCAGGAACGGCCCGGTGCCGAGGGTGAGGGCGAGCCGCAGGGTGTGCTCGCGGGTGGCGGCGGCACCGTCGGGCAGTCCCGCCGCAGCCGCGACGGCGAGGCTGGTCGTACCGATCGCCGCGTAGCCCTGGGCCGCGAGGGCCGCCGCCGAGGCATGGTCCCACGCGTTGGGCAGGAGCAGGGGCTCGCCCGGGCGGTGCAGCTCGGCGAACCCTGTCATGCCTGTCGTGGCCGTCACGACAGGTCTCCCACGGCGTCGGCGTAGTAGGTGGACCCGTTCAGGTGGTGGGCGAGTTCGCGGAAGCTCCAGCCCTCGCCGGGCGAGGCGTCGAGCTGCTCGTCGGTCAGCGCGTCCAGGCGGTGTGCCCAGATGCGGGCGAGGCGGGTGAGGCGACTGCGGGCCTCGTCGAGGTCCTCGGCGGTGAAGGGTGCGAGGTCGGCGGCGGTGGTGATCGCGGAGGCGTGCCAGTGGTCGGGCTGGGGCTGGGCGCCCGCCAGCCGGGACTCCAGTTCCGCCAGGTGGTCGACCAGGTGGTCGGCCACCCGGCGGATCGCCTTGTGCGGGGTGTAGACGCGGTCGTCGACGGGGGCGGGGGTGCCGTCCCAGGCGGTCCAGGTGGCGGCCAGGGCGAGGACGTGGTCGACCATGGCGGTGACGTGCCGGGCGAGGGTGTCGGGTGCGGCGACGGAAGTCGTGACAGGTGCCGTGCCGGGTGCGGTGTCGGTCATGCTTCGAACGCTAGGCGCGGATCACTTCGGTCCCGGCCGAAGTATCCGCGCCAGATGTCCGCGCCGTGCCGGTCCTACTGAGCGCGTTCCCCCGCGCTGCGCTCCACGCAGAACTCGTTGCCCTCCGGGTCGGCCAGGAGCGCCCAGCCCGTGCCGTCCGGCCTGCGGTGGTCGGCGACCAGCGTGGCGCCAAGCGCGAGCAGCCGCTCGACCTCCTCGTCACGGGTGCGGTCCTGCGGCTGGAGGTCCAGGTGGACGCGGTTCTTGACGGTCTTGGCCTCCGGCACGGTGACGAAGAGCAGTCCCGCGCCCTCGATCAGCGCCTCTGGGTCGCCCGGATGATCGTCGTCGTGCACGGGCAGTTCCAGGACCTGGGACCAGAAGGTGGCGAGCACGTAGGCGTCGGCGCAGTCGACCGTGATGTGACGGATCTTGGAAGTCATGGGCGTGATTCTTGTCGATGCCTGAGGAAAGGGTGACGGAATTTCGGCAACCTTCCCGGGTCCGGCGGCGGCCCGGGCAGACATCTGCACGACGCACGACACGTCACCACCGGGGCGGCATCAAGGACGGCACGCTCACCTGGGCCTACGCACCCGTCGCACCCTCCTACAGCACCAGGCTCACCGGGGCGTCACCGACCACGACGAGCCTGCGGATCGCCCGTCTGACGCCGTGAACCAGAAGGACCTAGGCGGGCCCGCCGCCCACTGGACCACCAGCTCATGGCTCCCCCGCACCTCCACGGTGACCAGTTCCGTCAGGTGCGGGGGCGCCGGCTCGGCGGTGAGGCGGGACAGGGCGACGAAGAGGGTCGCCTCCTCGCCGGTCACGCCGTCGAGGTCCTCCGAGAGCCCCACGGCTGCCGCGAGTTCGGCCCGTGCGCCCTCCGGTGCAGCCCAGCCCGTCACCCGCACGGGCGTCCCGGGAGCCGCGCCCGCCACCAGGTGCGCCCGCACCTCGGCCGCTCCCTCGGCCACCACCAGGCTGGTCACCGTGATCCCGTCCCGGACGGTGTGCCGGGAGGCGGCCCAGCCGTCCCCGACACCCAGCGGCACGATGTCCGTACGGCTCGCGTCGCCGCCGACGATCACGCTGTTGTCCGGCCGGTCGCCGTGGGCGCCGGCGGGCGCCGTCGCGGTGGAGTAGGCGAGCCGCGTGTAGTACGGGTCGTAGCGGACGTCCTCGCTGCCGTGGTTGTGCAGCCGGACCAGGCCGTCCGAACGCGTCGACTGGAGCAGCCAGTTGGGGGCGGTGACCGGGGTGACCGCGTCCGCGCGCTCTGCCGGGCCAGGCTCCTCGGCCGCCGTCCACACCTCGTGTTCCGGGGGCAGCAGCAGACCGAGGAAGCCCTTGCTCGCCCAGTACGGCGACGCGGGCCCCGAATAGCCCTGGAGGACCGCCTCGTCGGGGCCGTGCCAGCCGAGGCTCAGCAGACCCCGGTCGTCGGCCGCTCCCCGGTCCAGGAAGTACTTCAGCGCTCCCGACGCCAGCCTCCGCGTCTCCCCCGACGCCAGCGGCGTACGTCCCGTGAGCGCGCCCAGCCACAGCGGGGCCGTCGTCGCGAAGCGGTACGTGAGGGAGCGGCCCTGGTGCATCGGGGCGCCGTCGGCGCCGAACAGCCGTGCGTAGTCGGCGAGGTGGGTTTCGAGGCGGCCGCCGTAGAGGTCGAGGAGGCCGGGGTCGTCCGCGAGCCAGGCGTGCAGCACCGGGTAGAGGTGCATGGCCCAGCCGTTGTAGTAGTCGAACTTGCGGCCGTCGCCGTCGGTGTACCAGCCGTCCCCGACGTACCACTGCTCGATGCGCTCCAGGCCGTGGTCGATGGCCTTGCGGGCGGCGTCGGGCTCGTGGCCGATCTCCGCGAGGAAGCCGCCCACGGTGACGGGGAACAACTCCCAGTTGCACGGCCAGGGTTCGGCGGTGAGCGCGTCGGCGAGCCAGTCCGCGGCCCGCTGCCGTACGGCGTCGTCCAGGCGGTCCCACAGCAGCGGGCGGGTCAGGCGCAGCGCGAGCGCGATCGACGCGGCCTCGACCAGGGGCTGGCCGCGGTCCTCGATGCGGGGCCAGACGCCCGCGGTGCCGGCGGCGAGGCCCTCGGCGTAGCGGCCGAGCGCGGTCTCGTCGCGGCGGAAGGCGGCCAGCAGGAGGGTGCGGGCGTACCCCTCCAGGCCGTCGGAGAGACGGCCCGACCAGCTCTCGCGCTCGCCGGGCAGGTGGTACAGCGCGCGGTCGGGGGTGGCGTACGGTTCCACGGCGGCGAGCAGGGCGTCGGCGGCGGCCTCCCAGTGCGCGCGGGTGTAACCGGTGCGGGGGCTGAGGGCGCGGTCGTCGGCGGGCAGGTGCATCAGGTTCCTTCCAGGGCCCGGGGAGGGGGGCCTGGGACGCCCCGGTTCCGGTCGGGGCGCCCCAGGGTCACTGCCCCACCCGCACCTTGCCCTTCGGGACCAGGTGCTGGGCGAGGAGTTCGTCGCGGACCAGGCCGGCGTAGACCGTGGCACCGTGCGCGGAGGTGTGCGTGTTGTCCTTCTTCTCGTTGTACAGGTACAGCGCCTTGGAGCCTTCCACGCCCAGCGACTCCACCAGCGCCTTGGTCTTCGCGGTGAGGTCGATCAGCGGGACGTCCTCGGCGGCGGCGACCTGGCGGATCACCTCCGGGTGGTTGACGCCGAGGCCGTTGACCAGGAGGGCCGTGTCGTTGTTCAGGGTGCCGTCGGCGTTGAACCAGCGGCGCACGATCGGGGTGACGAGGACCGGTTCACCGCCCTTCTCGCGCACACCCGCCACCAGTGTCTCCAGGTTCCCCCGGTACGTCGTCTCATCCGTCGTCTTGTCGTTGTGGGCCAACTGGATCAACACCAGGTCGCCGGGGCGGATCAGCGGCTGGACGGTGCCCCACAGCTGCGGGTTCTGAAGGTAGGTGACCGTACTTTCGCCGGAGTCCGCGTAGTTGGCGACGGACAGGCCCTTGCCGAGGTACTGCGGGAGCTGCTGGCCCCAGCCGGAGTACGGGTCGGCGGGCTGGTCGCAGACCGTGGAGTCGCCGACGAGGAGGATCTGGCGGGCTCCCCCACGCTCGAATGCGCTCGCGCGGGGGGACCCCCATCCGGCGGCGGTGACCCTGATGCCGGCCAGGGCGGGTGCCGAGCCGCCGAGTGCCAGGTCGAGCCCGGGGGTTCCGTCGGCGCCGGTCGGCTCGCCCTCGGGGGTGCGGACGTTCACGGTGAACGCGCGGGTGATGTGCCGGCCGGCGGCGACGGCGGTCTCGGGGAGGAGGGAGCGCCGGGTCTCGCCGGTGATGGCGGTGCTGGACGCCGTCTCACCGCCGAGGACCACCTTCACGTCGTAGGTGCCGGGCGGGACGTCGAAGTGGCAGGCGGTGGCGGTGCAGTTGTCGAGACCGAGGGGCGGTCGCCCGTCGCGGGCGTGGGCGGGCGCGGCCGACAGGACGGCCGTGAGAGTCATCGCCGCCAGCGCGGCCGTACGCACACCGGTGAAACGTCTCACTCCTGGCTCCTCCGTCACGACGACATACCTGGCGGCTGGACCGTACCGCTCGCGACAAGCGCTTTCTAGTCCTTGGACCTATTTCACAGGACCGCCAAGTGTCTCTCGGCGAAAGCCCTTTCGCGAATTCGATTCAACTGTCACTCTGCCTGACACCCGCACCCCACATCTCCGAAGGAGGCACCCCCATGTCCGGATCCGTGAACAGACCGGTCGGACGCCGCACCTTCGTCCTCGGCACGGCCGCGGCCGCCGGTTCGGCCGCCCTCGCCGGACCGCTCGCGACCACCGCGTCGGCCGCGTCGGCCGCGAGTTTCGGCTACAGCGACGACGGCTCCCACTACGTCGTCGACACCGGCGCCAACCTGGTCTTCAAGGTCAGCAAGACCAACGGCGATCTGACCTCGCTGGTCTACCGCGGCACGGAGTACCAGGGCTACGGCGGCAAGAACTCGCACGTGGAGTCCGGCCTCGGCACGTCCACGGTGACCATCAAGCAGTCGGGGACGACCATCCTGGTCTCGGTCGCCTACGGCACGCTCAAGCACTACTACGCGGCGCGCAGCGGCGAGAACAACATCTACCTGTGGACCAACAAGGCGGACTCCTCGGTCAGCGCCACCCGGTACATCGTGCGCGTCAAGGCGGACCTGTTCCTCAACGACGAGTCCGACTCCTACACGTACACCACCAGCACCGTCGAGGCCTCGGACGTGTTCGCGAAGTCCGACGGGCAGACGCGGTCCAAGCACTACTCGAAGCTGCGGGTGATGGACTACGACCACATCGGCTGGACGACGGGCGGCGTCGGCCTGTGGATCGTCCGCAGCAACCACGAGAAGGCCTCCGGCGGCCCCTTCTACCGCTCGCTGCTGCGCCACCAGAGCGCGGACGGCGGCGGCCTGTACGAGATCCTGTACTACGGCGAGAACCAGACGGAGGCCGAGCGCTACGGCCTCCAGGGCCCGTACGTCATCGCCTTCACGGACGGCGGGGCACCCTCCTCGTCGCTGTTCCCGGGCACCCTCACCACCTCGTGGGCGGACTCGCTGGGCATCTCCGGATACGTACCGGCGAGCGGCCGGGGCCGGGTGGCGGGCGTCGGCATCTCCGGGCGGAACACGGCGTACCCGTACACCGTGGGGCTCGCGAACCCGACGGCGCAGTACTGGGGGCCGGCGCGGGCGTCGGACGGCTACTTCTCGGTCGGCGGGATACTGCCGGGTGCGTACACGCTGACTGTCTACAAGGGCGAGCTGGCTGTATACAGCACATCGGTGACGGTGTCCGCCGGCGCGACGACGACCCTGAACACCATCACCGTCCCGTCCTCCAACGACCCGGGCAACGCGAGCGCGATCTGGCGGATCGGCGACTGGAACGGCACCCCGAGCGGCTTCAAGAACGCGGACCTGATGACGTACGCGCATCCCTCCGACGTCCGGGCCGCCTCCTGGACCGGCAACGTGGTGATCGGCAGCGGCAGCGAGACGTCCGCCTTCCCGTGCTACCTCTGGAAGGACGTCAACAGCGGCATCATCGTCTACTTCAAGCTGACGGCCGCCCAGGCCGCCGCCGCGCACACCCTGCGCATCGGCGTCACGACGGCCTACGCCAACGGCCGCCCCCAGGTCGTCGTCAACGACACCTGGACCTCCGCCATCCCCTCCCCGCCCAGCCAGCCGAGCACCCGGTCGCTGACCGTGGGCTCGTACCGGGGCAACAACTACACCTTCAGTTACAGCATCCCGGCGTCGGCCTGGCAGACGGACACCAGCGCCTACAACACGCTGAAGGTCTACGTGGTGAGCGGTTCGGGGACGACGTCCTATCTCAGCGCGGGCACGTCGATCGACGCCATCGATCTGCTGGCGTGACCCACCGGCGGCTCGTCATGTTCCGCGCGTCCACTGCTGGTTGGTCCCTCCGTTGCAGATATACGTGATGATCGTGGCGGAGTTGGCGGTGGACGCGCCGGACACGTCCAGGCACTCGCCGGTGGCGCGGGCCTTGACGGTCACGTAGGAGCCGGAGGTGGTCAGCGACCACTGCTGGCTGGTGGCCGAGTCACCGCAGTTCTCCTGGGTTACGGTGGCGGCGTTCTCCTGTGCGCACAGGGAGCTGTTCCTGACCACCAGCTGGTAGTAGCCACCGCCGACGGACTTGAACCAGTACTTCTGATGGGTGCCGCCGTTGCAGTCGTACTGCTTGATCTGGGCACCCTGCCACAGCGACTGACTGGTGACGTCGGCGCACTTGCCGCTGTGCCGGGCGACCAGCGTGTTGTACGTGGCGGCGGTCCCGGTGACCGTGCCGGCGGCGGTGTCGACGGCGATCTCCGGATACCAGGACATGGACATCGTGGTGGAGGTCGGGAAGGCCAACGGCAGCCACACATAGCGGGAGTCGTTGACGGTGCCGCCGAAGGAGTCGCCCCAGCGGTCGCCCATGTAGAGGTACGACGTGCCGGACGTCCCTTGTATGGGAAGAACGTATGCGGTCTGCGATCCGTAGGCGGTCGAGTCGCCGACGTTCGTCATCGGCGTCCACGGGCCGGCGAGGGAGGTCGCGGTGGCGTACTGCTGCTGGTTGGGGCTCCAGCCGGTCGCGCCCGAGGTCAGCATGAAGTAGACGCTGCCCCGCTTGAACAGCGCCGGGGCCTCGCGGTGGCCGCCCGGCCAGGGGTTGGCGACCAGGCTCGCGATGCCGGTGTAGTCGGCGGTCAGCTTGTAGATGTGCAGGTCGTAGTTCTCGTTGGCGGCGGAGACCATGTAGGCCGTGCCGTCCGTGTCGACGAACGTGGTGATGTCCCGGGACATGTACTGGCCCAGCGGGCGGAAGCTGCTCTGGTAGGTGTAGGTCCCGTCGACCGTGCCGGAGACGGCGACGGCGGCGCGGGCCTCGCTGTAGTCGGTGCCGTTCTCCTTGTGCATCCACATGACGAACTTGCCGGTGGCGGCGTTGTAGATGACCTTGGGCCGCTCGATGTAGGCGGTGGCCAGCTCCGGGGCGCCGGACTGGCTGAGGACGTGGCCCCGGAACTCCCAGCTCTTGAGGTCGGTGGACCGGTAGGCGTCCACGTACCGGAAGGTGTTGTCGGAGTTGCGGTCCTCGCCGAACCAGTAGTAGTAGGACCCGACCTTGATGACTCCGCCGCCGTGGGCGTGCAGGACGGCGCCCGAAGTGTCCGTGAAACCGGTGCCGTTGGCGATGGTCCTGGCCGCGGCCTGGGCGGGTCCGGCGGTCGCCAGTGCCGCGGCGAGAGCGCAGCACAGGGCCAGGAGGATCGCATACACACGTCTCATCTCAGGCACTCTCCTTCACGGTGTCGGCGACGGGTACGCCGAAGCCCGGGGTGCCGTCCGGGTTCCAGCCGAGCTTCTGGATCCGGGTGTGGCGGTTGGGGTCGTCGAGCGGGTCGCCGGTGATCTCCTTGTACTGGCGGGCGTGGTAGACGAGGACGTCGGTGCGGCCGTCCTCGGCGACCGTGAAGCAGTTGTGGCCGGGGCCGTACTGCTTGGTGGTGTCGTTGCTGGTGAAGACGGGGGCCTGTGACTTGGACCAGGTCGCCGGGTCCATGAGGTCGCCGTGGGCGTCGGCGGTGAGCAGGCCGACGCAGTAGTGGTAGTCGGTGGCGCTGGCGGAGTAGGTCAGGAAGATCCGTCCGTTGCGTTTCAGGACGTAGGGACCCTCGTTGACCTTGTAGCCGACGCACTCCCAGTCGTACTCGGGCGTGGAGAGCCGGATCTGAGGTCCGGTCAGGGACCAGGGGTCGGCCATCTCCGACAGCCACAGCGCGGTGTTGTTGTCCATGCCGGGCTCGTGCTGGGCCCAGGCGAGGTAGCGGGTGCCACGGTGGGTGAAGGTGGTGGCGTCCAGGGAGAAGGTCTCCCAGGCCGTCTTGATCTGGCCCTTTTCGGTCCAGGTGCCCTTGAGGGGGTCGGGGTGGGCGTTCTCCAGGACCCAGATGCGGATCGCCCATACGTCCTCGGCGGGCGCGGAGGCGAAGTAGATGTACCACTTGCCGTCGATGCGGTGCAGTTCCGGCGCCCAGATGTGCGCGCCCATCGGGCCGGTGGTGTGTGCCCGCCAGACCACCGATTCGGTGGCGGTGGCGAGGCCGTTGAGGGTGCGGGAGCGGCGCAGGATGATGCGGTCGTACTCGGGGACGGTGGCCGTGAAGTAGTAGGAGCCGTCGGTGTGGCGGGTGATGTGGGGGTCGGCTCGCTGGGGGACGAGGGGGTTCACGTACGGGGCCGCCTTCCGGGGCGCGGATTCGGCGGATTCGGCGGATTCGGCGGGGGCGCCGGACAGGGCGGTCAGGGCGGCACCAGCCGCGGCGCCCTTCAGCACCACTCTCCGGCTGGGGACTCGGGGCAGGTCGTGATCGCGGCTCATGTGGACTGCCTCTCGGTGGGGGAGACATGAGGGGGTTCGAAATCACGGACATCATCTGTGATTACGAACGCCGAAAAGGTAAGGGTGAGCCACCACGGGGTCAACGGGTCTGACGAGACACGGGGGTAAGCGATTTCTGGGAGCTGCACGGATTTTTGTTATCGGCCGCCTCCCCGCCCGTCTCCCAGTACGTGCGCAGCCACATCCACAGGACAGCAGCGACCGTCGGCGTCCTCGCGACGGTCACCCTCATGATCGGTGCTCCCCCGGCCGCGGCCGGCACCCGTGACGTCACAGCCGACGTGCTCGCGGGCCGGGACGTCACGCTCGGCGGCGACACCCTGGTCACCGTGCCCGCCGGGACCACGACGTACGAGGGCGTCTTCCGCGGCGAGGGCACCCTCACCGTGCGCGGCAGTGGAACGCTGATCCTCACCAGGGACAGCGACTTCACCCTGCCCAAGTCCCGGCAGCGGCAGGCGGTGAGGACGGAGGGCGGCAACCACCCGTACGTCACCGTCACCCACCCGGACCCGCCGGCGATCACGGTCGCGCGCGGAGCGACCCTCCAGTACGGAAACGGCGGCACGACCGGGCTGATCGGCCACTTCCCCTACAACACCCCGGCGTTCCGCCTCAACCAGGACAACATCCGGGTCGACGGCACCCTGCGGCTGTCCCTCAAGAGCGCCTACAACCTGGGCACCATCAGCGGCTCGGGTCTGATCACCCAGCCGAGGTTCCTCTGGGGCACCTGGGACCTCTCCGGCACCCACACCTTCTCCGGGGTGATCGACAACGGCACGCAGCTGAACGCCGGAGGGCCGGAGTACGCGACCTCGCTGCCGAACGTGCGCAAGGTCCTCAACCAGGGCACCTGGACCGTCGACACCCCGCTCGGCCGGACCGTCACCATGGGGATGGACTTCTACCAGCGCGAGTACGGCAGCGACATCAACGTGCAGTCCCGGCCGGGCGGCAAGGTCGTCCTCACCGGCCAGTACAGCTGGTCGAACCGGGGCGGCGACACCGACCCCTCGCTCAGCGACCCCGGCCTCAACTGGACGCCCGCGCGGAAGAACGTCAACAAGCGCGGCACCAACATCAAGGGCGCGAACGTCCAGTGGGGCGACGGCACCACGGACAAGATCTTCATGCCGGGCACCGCCGAGACCGTCTACATCAATCTGCTGGCCGCCCGGTCCCGTTCGCTGCTCACGTTCGACTACAACGGGCCCGTGACGCTGGGCGCCCCCATCGGCGGCGGCAAGTACCACGACACGCTGGCCGCGCCCGGCGCCGGCGACGTCGTCGTCAAGGGCACGAAGGGCAACGACGTCACCTTCGCGGCCATCCAGTACTACAACGGCTCGACGACCGTCGAGAAGAACGCCGTACTGCGGCTGGGCAGCGGCAAGTACGGCGGCGACGGCGGACTGTACACAAAAGGCGAGCTCTGCAGGATCGTCGACAACGGCTCACTCGTGCTGAACAACAAGTACACGGGGCTGGCCCTTTCCCGGATCAGCGGCAGCGGCTCCCTCACCCAGTCGGGCGCGGCACCCCTCACGCTCACCGGCAGCGCGGTGACGTACACCGGCACGACCACCGTCTCCAGCGGCATCCTGGCGCTCCGCGCGGGCGCCACCCTCTCCCGCAGCAAGGCGATCCGGCTCACGTCGGCCGACGCACGGCTGGACACGGGCCCCTCGGCGCTGCGCGTGGCCACCGCGCTCACCGGCGAGGGCACGGTGAGGGGTTCGGTGACGAACGACGGTGTGGTCGCCGGGGGTCTGACCGTGACAGGGGACTACAGCCAGCGCGCGAAGGGCGAACTGGTCTTGCGCGGACGGCCGTTGAAGGTGGCGGGCAGGCTGCGGCTGGACGGGTCCTTCGACATGTCCGCGGCCGGGGGCGGCCCCGCGCCGGAGATCACCGTCGTCGATCACCAGGGAGCGTCCCGGACCGTCGGCGCCTTCGACGGCCTGCGCGAGGGTGCGGAGGTGAAGCTGGCGGACACCGTCTACCGGATCACCTACCGGGGCGGCGACGGCAACGACGTCGTCCTCACCGCCGTCGAGAGCAACCCGGCGGCGAGCGCCCGCGCCGAGGCCGCGGCCGGCCCGAAGGCGGTCGACACCCGGAGCACGAGCAGCGCGGCCGAGGGTTTCGGCTGGTGGCCGTACGTCCTCGCGCTCGGCCTGCTGGGCGGGCTGGTGTTCCCCGCGAGCCTGCGCGGACGGGTCAGGGGGCGGCGCCGGGGCGATCGGCACACGGCGGGGTGAGCTTCGGCGCCCGCTGGGCGGCCTAGGCGGACTGCTCCGCCGGTTCCCCCCCGTCCGCGCAGCCACACGTACACCGGGATGCCCGCGAAGAGGAACAGCACGCCCTGGTAGACGGCGGCGTAGCCGGCGCCCGCGATCAGCCAGAAGGAGAAGGCGAAGGAGAGGGCGGCGACGATCAGGTCGCGGGTGAGGCCGGCGGGGCGGACGCGGTCGCGGCTGCCGCGGGCCAGCCATTACGGACTAGCGTCGGGGCATGACCAGCGACACCGCTCCCCCGCTCGCCGAAGCCCTCGCCGCCGGCACCGTCGTGCTCGACGGCGGCATGTCCAACCAGCTCGAGTCCGCCGGGCACGACCTGAGCGACGAGCTGTGGTCGGCACGGCTGCTCGCGGAGCGGCCGGAAGCCGTCACCGAGGCACACCTCGCCTACTTCGAGGCGGGCGCGAGCGTGGCGATCACCGCCAGCTACCAGGCCACCTTCGAGGGCTTCGCGAAACGCGGGATCGGCCAGGAGGAGGCGGCCCGGCTGCTCACGCTGAGCGTGGAGCTGGCCCGGGAGGCGGCGCGGCGGGCCCACGCCGGGGGGACGGCGCGTCCGTTGTGGGTGGCGGCTTCCGTCGGCCCGTACGGGGCGATGCTCGCGGACGGCTCCGAGTACCGGGGGCGGTACGGGCTGAGCGTGGCCGAGCTGGAGCGCTTCCACCGGCCCCGTCTCGAGGTGCTGGCGGCGGCAGGGCCCGACGTGCTGGCCCTGGAGACGGTTCCGGACGCGGACGAGGCGGCGGCGCTGCTGCGGGCGGTGCGCGGATTGGATACACCTGCCTGGCTTTCGTATACCGTCGACGGCGGTCGTACGCGCGCCGGACAACCGCTGGAGGACGCGTTCGCCCTGGCCGCCGACGCCGACGAGGTGATCGCGGTCGGCGTCAACTGCTGCGCCCCCGAGGACGTGGAGCACGCGATCGAGACCGCCGTCCGGGTGACCGGGAAGCCTGTGGTGGTCTACCCCAACAGCGGCGAGGCCTGGGACGCCGGGGCCCGCACCTGGAAAGGCTGCTCCAGCTTCGCCGCGGAGCAGGTCGAGGCCTGGCGGAAGACGGGCGCCCGGCTGATCGGCGGCTGCTGCCGGGTGGGCCCTGAGACGATCGCGTCGATCGCACGAACGGTGGGCGCGGCCTGAACAGGCTCGCCGTCTCGCCGTAGGGGGTCCCCGCGCCCCCTTTGAGCTCGACCTCCTACCGCGAGCGCACCCGCCGGATCGGCGACTCGCTGGCGTCGGCGGGCTCCCGGCTGGTGCTGTGCGGCCGCCCGCCGCTGGGGCCGGGGGCGCCGGTGACGGTCATCGAGTACGACAACGAGGGCGGCGCCTACGTCCTGGGCGCGCACGTCCTCGCGCAGGGCCACCGGCGGGTGCTGTTCCCGGGCGGCAAGCCGGACCACACCACGGCGCAGGGCCGTGAGCGCGGCTACCTCGCCGCCCATCGCGCCCGCGGCCTGGAGGCCGACCCCGAGCTGCTGCTGCACGGCGACTTCACCCGTGACTCGGGCCACCGCCTGATGAGGGAGGCCCTGCGGCGGGGGCTGGAGTTCACGGCGGTGGTGGCCGGCACGGACATGGTGGCGGCGGGCGCGCTGACCGCCTTGCACGAGGCGGGCCGCGACTTGCCGGGCGACGTGTCGCCGGCCGGGTACGACGACATCCCGTTCGCGCGGGACCTGTATCCCGCCCTGATCACGGTTCACGTCCCGTACGAGGAGCTGGGCCGCCTCGCCGTGCGCACCGCGCTCGGCCACACCGCGGACTCGGCCGACGAGCACCTGCTGCTGGGAACGCACGTGGTGGTGCGGGGCTCGGTGGCGAGGCCGGCCGACCGGGCGGACGCCGCGGACTCGGCGGACCGCTGACGGCCGGACTCGGCGGACCGCTGACGGCCGGCCGCGGCGCACCGCTGACGGCTCAGGCTCTCAGTGCAGGCGGGTGCCGACCGAGCGGCGCAGCCTGCGTACCGTCGCCGCGAGTTCGGCGCTGCGGGCGGCATGTGTGCCGTCGATCGCATCCGGTGCCCCGGCTGCCCCGGCTGTCCCGGAGGCGGTCGGCCACAGGCCGACCTCGGGATCCCGGTGCCCGTGTGCGGTATACGGTTCACCGTCGCCGAGGATCCGCACGGGATGGGCGGTGTCCCACGGCTCCCATCCCGGATCCCCGCTGGTCACGAACCGCACCCAGGCCGAGTGCATCGTGTCGGCCAGCTCCTGCGGCGCGCCCTCCCCGGCCAGCCGGGCGGATTCCGGGGTCTCCCCGGTGTCGAACACGAAGCCGAGCTCCAGGGCGTGGCAGGCGCCCAGCCTGGGGAGGTTCGAGGGCCACGCGAACTCGTAGACGTACGACGATCCGGGTCGGGCGTCGGCCAGGCGGTGCATCGGGACCCGCAGCAGATGGTCGGTGACCATCTGGCCGACGAGTTCGGCGGGTGAGGCGTCCAGGTACAGGGTGCGGTAGCCGCGGGGCACCTCGTGGCCGCAGTGGCAGCGGGCCATGGCGCCGGCCAGGGCCACCGCGCCGAGCCGGTCGACGCGTTCGACCAGCCCGCCCGGCACCAGCCACAGCCGGTACTCGTCGCGGGTCCAGCCCATGAGCAGGTCGACGTCGCGTGCGGCCTCGCCGTCGATGAGGGCCTGGAGCGGGTCGCGCGGGACGAGGTCGCCGTCGACGACGATGCCGAAGGACGGGCCGCCCAGCACCGGGCTGCTGAGCCGGCCGGCCTCGGCCTGGGTGTGCAGCAGCAGGTCCCGGTCGACGGCGGCGAAGGCCTCGGCGGTGGCGGGGATCCTCAGCCGGTTCGCCATGCGGCGCACCATCCGCCGTACCTTGTCGCGCTCCACGGCCTCCGGGGCCCCGCTCTGGAGCACGGCCCGCCGGACGAGGCCCTGTGACTGAGGTGCGGCGAGCAGGGCGCCGGCGCTGATGGCGCCGGCCGACTGCCCGGCCAGGGTCACCTGTTCGGGGTCGCCGCCGAAGGCCGCGATGGAGGTGTGCACCCAGCGCAGGGCGGCCAGCTGGTCGCGCAGTCCGGGGTTGGCGGGCGTGTCCGGGAACAGTCCGTAGCCCTCCGTTCCCAGCCGGTAGTTGACCGAGACGAAGACGACGCCGTCGCGGGCGAAGGCGCGCCCGTTGTACACGGGTACGGCGGAGGAGCCCCTGGTCAGGGCTCCTCCGTGCAGCCATACGAGGACGGGGAGCCGGGCGGCGGGGCCCGGCTCGGGGGTCCATACGTTGAGGTTCAGGCAGTCGTCGCCGGGCACCACCGGGTCGGACAGGTACTGCGCGAACGCCTCCGAGTACGGCGGTTTCGGCGCCGTGGGCCCGAAGGCGCCCGCGTCGCGCACCCCGTCCCAGGGTTCGGGCGGTTCGGGCGGGCGGAACCGGAGCGGCCCGAAGGGCGGGGCGGCGTACGGGATGCCGCGGAAGACGGCGGTCCCGTGCTCGTACCTGCCGCGCACCGCCCCGTACGGCGTTCTGACGACGGGGTCCGTCCGGTCTGCCGTCATGTGACCACCAGCCCTTCGCGGTACTCGTGCACCGGTAACACCACAGCACCACATCACTGCCGGGTATTCCGCCGCACGCACGCGCGGTGAGGGCTATTTGGCGTACAGGAGGGTACCGAAGCCCAGCTGGTCGTAGCCTCCGCTGGTGGAGCCGTAGTCCCCGCCGCCGCCCTCGGGCGCGACGGAGGCGGCCATCTGGGCGATCGCCGTCCGGGACTGCTGGGCACAGCTCTGGCCGGTGCCCCAGGTTGGTTCCAGGCCATCTCGCAGAGGGCGCCCATCTGTCCCATGCCCATGACGGTGTGGCCCTGGTCGCGGCCGGACTCCTGCCACTGGCCGAGGGCGTAGCCGTCGGCGTCGGTGTACAAATGGGGCACCGCGTGGGCCAGGGAGCCGTTGCCTGCACCGGACTTGAAGCAGGTGACGGCCTGGTCGTACTTGGCGGCGTTGTCGGTGAGGATCCCGATGGCCATGACGGAGGCCATGTTGTACAGGTCCCGGTTCGCCCGGTAGTTGGTGACGCAGGCGTCGTTGTGGCCGGTGAGGAACTGGTTGTTGAGCGGGTGGAAGACGTTCACCATCATGTTCTGGAAGGCGGCGAGGTCGAACCCGTTGTGGCCGCGCATGAGTTCGGCGGCGTCGGCGAACTGCCGGCCGTAGATGCCGACGGCGAGGAAGCGGTCGGCGTTGCCGGTGACGGTGGTGAGCTTGGCCGTTCAGGCGTTGAGGATGCGCGCGGCGCAGTCGCCGTGGGCGGTGGTGACGGCTGTTCGAGGTTTCGAAAGTTCCACGCGCTGTGATCCTGTGAATTCCCATGTCTTCCCGCCGTGTTGACGCGCACCTATCGTAGGAAGCGCTTTCTGCCCGGTCGGTGCCCGGGATGCGGAAGCAGCGTTGGTCGCAACTTTC
Source organism: Streptomyces sp. NPDC054834 (assembly GCF_053611185.1). Lineage (NCBI taxonomy): Bacteria > Bacillati > Actinomycetota > Actinomycetes > Kitasatosporales > Streptomycetaceae > Streptomyces > Streptomyces sp. NPDC054834. Next base: position 58,772 of record NZ_JBSGZV010000034.1, read on the forward strand.
GGAGGGCCTCGGGCGGGCTGGGAAGGCGGGTTCGGCGATGGTCCGTACGGGGAGCACGAGCGTGGCGGCCGGTCCGACACTGGCTGTGGTGGCGCGCGAGGCGGGGGTGTCGGTTCCGACCGCGTCCAAGGTGGTCAACGGGCGCGAGGACGTGGCGCCGGAGACCCGCCGCCGGGTCACCGAGGCGCTGGACCGGCTGGGTTACGTGCGCAGACCCCGCTTCGACACGGGAAAGACGCCCGGCCTGGTCGACCTCGTGGTGCACTCGCTGGACAGTTCCTGCTCGGGCGCGGTGCTGCACGGCGTGGAGGAGGCGGCGCACGAGGCGGGCCTGGAGGTGGTGGTCTCGGCCGGGCTCAACCGGACCCTGGGCGGGCGGCCGGAGCGGGGCTGGCTGGACAAGCTCGCCGCGCGCGGCTCCTCCGGGGTGCTGTTCAGCCTGGCCGAGCTGTCCCCTTCGCAGTACGCCTGGCTCGACCAGCACCGCATTCCGTACGTGATGATCGACCCGGTGCACGAACCCCCGTCGGGCGTGGTCTCGGTGGGAGCGCAGAACTGGCAGGGCGGGGTGACCGCGACCGAGCACCTGCTGGGGCTGGGCCACGAGCGTGTCGCCGTGATCGCCGGGCACCGGCGCCGGATGTGCAGCAGCGCCCGGGTGGCCGGCTACCGCTCGGCGCTGGCGTCGGCCGGGGTGCGGCAGCGCGCCGAGTACATCCGCCACGCGGGCTTCGACGAGGCCACCGCGCGCCTGCACACGCATGAGCTGCTGGATCTGCCCGAACCGCCGACGGCCCTGTTCGTCTGCTCGGACCGGATGGCGCTCGGGGTGTACGCGGCGCTGGCCGAGCGCGGGGTGCGGGTGCCGGACGAGATCAGTGTGGTCGGTTTCGACGACCTCCCCGAGGCCCGCTGGGTCACCCCGCCGCTGACGACGGTCCGTCAGCCGCTGTCGGAGGTGGCGGCGACGGCCCTCAGGCTGTTGGTGCGGATGATGCGCGGCGAGCGTCCGGAGGGAACGCGCACCGAGCTGTCGACACGGCTGGTACTGCGGGCGAGCACGGCACCGCCGGCCGACGGGGACTGAGCACGGGCGGCGACGGGGGCGGCCGGGCACCTCCCGCACGGGGTGTCCGGCCGCCTCGTGACTTCGCGAAGCGGTCAGTCGTCGTCCTGGTGCGGGGCGCCGACGAGGGCCTCCATCAGGTCGACGGCGCTGCCGTCGTGGTCGCTGCCGGCGGTGCCGCTGCCGGTCGAGACGTTGTTGGTGCGGTCGACCTCGACGATGGAGTCGGCCTGCGAGTTGTCGATGACGGTGACCAGGCTGCTGCCGTTCGCGGCGGCGGGCCCGGCGGCGGCTCCGAGGACGGCCGCCGCGATCACCGTGGCCGTACGCAGCCCGGGGAGGGCGCGGCTCACACGCCCACGCCCTCGGGGGCGGGCCGGTGGCGGGCGATGTTCCGCTCCAGCAGGCGGGTGGACGCCTTGACGCCGATCCCGCTCGCGGCGTCCACCTCGGGCAGCCGTCCGTCGGCCGCCTTCAGGTCGCGCAGCGCGGAGTCCATCGCCTCGTGCGCGGCGAACAGGCAGGGGGTGCTGTAGATCGCGACGTCCACGCCGAGGTCGGAGAGCTCGCTCAGCGACAGGCGCGGCGACTTGCCGCCGGCGATCTGGTTGAACAGCAGCGGCTTGTCGCCGACGACCTCGCGGATCCTGCGGATCCACGCCACGCTGCGCACCCCGTCGACCAGGATGACGTCGGCGTCGGTGGCGGCCAGCCGCTCGGCCCGGTGCAGGATGTCGTGCTCGTCCGTGGCGTCCGTGCGGGCGACCACCACCAGGTCCTTGCGGGTGGCGAGGACCTTCTGGAGCTTCTCCAGGTACTCGTCCAGCGGCAGCACCTGCTTGCCGTCGGCGTGCCCGCAGCGGCGGGGCCGCTTCTGGTCCTCGAGGATCACACCCGAGGCGCCGATCCGCTCCAGTCCCTCGACGACGTGACAGGCGACCTCCGGATCGACGTACCCGTCGTCGATGTCCACCAGCAGATGGTGGTGCGGGAACGCGCCCCGCAGCCGTTGGACGAACGCGACCATGTCCGGCCAGGCGATGAATCCGATGTCCGGCAGCCCGTAGTACGAGGCCGCGAAGCCGAAGCCGGAGACGAACATCCCGTCGTAGTGCTCGGCCGCGATCGATGCCGAGTACATGTCATAGATGCCGATCAGTGGGGTGGTCCCCGGCCCGGCGATCTGCTCGCGCAGCTTCTTCCCGTGAGTCAAGGTCCGGCTCCTCATGTGGGTGGGTGGCGCGCCCGCCGGGAGCGGCGCCGCGTCGCGACAGCCCTTTGCCAAGCCAAGAGCTTCTCTAGATATTCACGTGGGATCGCCTGTAGGAGACCTTTACTCACTCCGATGGAGCATCCGGTTCACCGCAGAAACGTCACGCGACCCGGTCCGCCGCCCACCCGAGCCCGCCCTCGAGGTGGGCGCGGAAGGCGGGGTCGGCGTAGGCGTCCGAGGCGTGTCCGAGGGCGGTGTAGAAGACCCGGCCCGCGCCCTGCTCCCGGCACCAGGCCAGCGGGTGGTCCTCCCCCATGCCGCCGCCCTCGTACGACGATTCGTCGGCGCGCAGCAGGACCCGCACGGCGCCGCGCGGGCCGGCCTGGAAGTCGTACCACTCGTCGGTGAAGTCCCAGACGGCGGGCAGGTGCCGGGTGGCCGGGTGAGCGGGGTCCTCGACCACCGCCCGCCCCGGCTGGTACGCGGGGTGCCGGGCGAAGCGGGCGCCGAGCAGGTCGCCGTAGTACGGCCAGCCGTACTCGGTGCAGGCCGCCGCGTGCACCCCGGCGAAGCCGCCGCCCGCCTCGACGTACCCGGCGAGCCGGTCCCGGCCGGCGGGAGTGAGCACCTCGCCGCTGGTGGAGAGGAAGACGACCGCCGCGTAACGCTGAAGCGGCTGTTCGAGGGCGGCGGGGTCCTCGGTGGCGTCCACGGCGAAGCCGTCGAAGGAGCGTACGGCGGCGACGGCGTCCGGGATGGAGTCGTGGCGGTAGTCGGCGGTGCGGGTGTAGACGAGCAGTCGGGCGGCCATGGCGGGACCCTAATGCCGCCGGGCGGCACCAAGTCCCTTGAAGGGACAGCGGCATCGCACAGGCCACGGCCGGACTGCGCCGCCGTCACGCGCGGCGGGCGTCCGATCACTCCTCCCGCGTGCTCGGCCTGGTGGCCCGGCACGGTATGGCTCTCGCGGGCGAGACCGTCTTCCCCGGCAGCGGGCAGGGCCGCAGCCCGCGCGGATGGCGGGAGGCGATCGGAACGGGCCGCATCCCCTGGTGCGCGCGGGCCGCCCCGGGCGAAGTGCGGGACGTGTGCCGCCGGCTCGCCGCCCTGCCGGAGCAGGACACGGCGCGTCCTGACCCGCTGTACCGCCTCGTGGCGCTGAAGGCGTGACCCGTAGGGGGCCCGCGCGTGTCCGATTCGTTCAAGACCGGCCCGCCGTGTCCCGCCTACGGTGACGGCCATGACTCCACGATGCGCAGTGATCGGCGCGGTGGCCTCCGACCTGGCCGCCTCGCTCGCCTTCTACCGCCGCCTCGGGCTCGTCTTCCCCGACGGCGCCGAGGACCAGCCCCACGTCGAGGCCGAGCTGCCCGGCGGGCTGACCCTCGCCCTGGACACCGAGGACACCGTCCGCTCCTTCCACCCCGGCTGGCGGCCGCCGGCCGGCGGGGGCCGCGTCTCGCTCGCCTTCCGGTGCGGGACGCCCGCCGACGTCGACGCCGTGTACGAGGACCTGGTGGGCGCCGGGTACCACGGGGAGCTCAAGCCGTGGGACGCCTTCTGGGGACAGCGGTACGCGACCGTGCACGACCCTGACGGCAACGGCGTCGACCTGTTCGCGCCGCTACCGGCGGCCCAGTAGTTCCCCGAGCGTCGCCCCCGCCAGTTCGCGCACGTCCCGGGCCAGGTGCGGCTGGTCGGCGTAGCCGGCCCGCACCGCGGTCTCGGCGAACGGCACCCCGGTGCGGGCGAGCGCGAGCGCCCGCTGAAGCCGCAGCACCCGGGCCAGCGTCTTGGGACCGTAGCCGAAGGCGTTCAGACAGCGGCGGTGCAACTGGCGTGCGCCGAGACCGAGTCCGTCGGCCGTGGCGGCGACCGGTCGGCCCGCGTCCAGCGCCGCGACGAGCCGCCCGAGCAGCGGGTCCTGCGGGCCCGCCTCGGCCGCCCGCTCCAGCGCGATGTCCTCCAGGGCCGTCGCGGGTTCCGGCGCCGCCTCGACGCGGGCGCGCAGGCGCCGTACCTCGGCGGCGGGCCACAGATCGGCCAGCTCCACGCGGCGGTCGCGCAGTTCGTACGCCGGTACGCCGAGGAAGCCGGGCGCCGTGCCGGGGCGGAAGCGGACGCCCGCCCAGCGGCGGGGCGGGCCTTCCGGGACGTACGCGTGCGTGTCGGGCCCCGCGACCAGCAGGCGTCCCTCGCTCCACAGCAGGTCCATGCAGCCGTCGGGCAGCACCGGCCGCACCGCGGGGTCCTCCAGGGTGCGGCGCCACACCACCGCGCCGCTCAGCCGGGACACCCGCTCCTGGTACACGCCCGTCAGGCTACGCCGACGACGCCCCACGGGATGCCCGGATCGTCCGGGTCCCTGGGACGCCACACACACGCGGGCCCTCCATCGGCCCGCGCGTGCGCAGGCGCCCCGCCGGGCCGGGCGCGAGGGGCATCCGCGGGCCCCGCCCGTTCACTTCTCCGGCCGTTCCCTGTCGTCCCCCGCCTTGTGGTGCGCGTTGTGCTGGCCCTTCGCATTGTGCTGGCTCTTCACATGGGCGCGGAGGCGCGCCGTCACGTCCTCCGGGGGCAGGAAGCGGGACCAGCGCTCGGGGAACTCGGACGGCATGTCGGCGTCGTCCGGATCGGCCTCGCGGGCCGCGGCGGCCCGGGCGACGTACTCGGCGACCTGGACCTCGCGCAGCCGCTCCTGGGCGGCACGGGCGGCGGCCGTGGCGGCGGCCGGCCAGACCCGGTCGATGGCCGCGTTCACGGCGGCCCCGACCAGCACGGCGAACGCGGACACACCGATCCACAACAGGACCGCGACGGCGGCGGCGAGCGAGCCGTAGATCGTGGCGCCCTCGATGGTGTGGGTGAGGTAGATGCGCAGCAGGAAGCTGCCCAGGACCCACATGGCCAGCGCGACCAGGGCACCGGGCACGTCCTCGATCCACGGCGAGCGGACGGGCACGGAGACGTGGTAGAGCGTGGTGAGGAAGGCGATCGACAGAATGATCACCACCGGCCAGTACAGGACCTGCACCAACGTCTCCGACCACGGCACGATCCGCACCACCGCGTCCGGCCCCGCCACCATCAGCGGCAGCGCCACCGAGCCGATCAGCAGTGCCACGATGAACAGCAGGAAGGCCATGATCCGGGTCCGCACGATGCCCCGGACCCCGTCCAGGCCGTACATCACGGTGATCGTGTCGATGAAGACGTTCACCGCGCGGGAGCCCGACCACAGGGCGAACACGAAGCCGATGGAGATGACGTCCGGGCGGCCGCCCTTCATCACATCGTGCAGGATGGGCTCGGCGATCTCCTTGACGCCCTTGTCGGACAGGACGGTCCGGGAGGCCTCCAGGAGGTTGTTCTCCAGGGAGTGGATGGTGTCGGCGCCGGTCCAGTCGTCGACATAGCCGAGCAGCCCGATCAGGCTCAGCAGCAGCGGCGGCACGGACAGCAGCGTGAAGAACGCCGCCTCCGCGGCCAGCCCCAGGATGCGGTACTCCATGCACGAGTTGACGGTGTCCTTCAGCAGCAGCCAGGCGGTCCTGCGCTTGGAGACGTTCCGGTAGAGGGCTCTGGCCCGGTGGAGCCGGCCGCCGGGCCGCTCGGGGGGTTCACTTGCTGGCTGCACGACCTAAAGGTATCCGCCAGGGCCGACCCGACTCATCTCGCGGGCGGCGGTACGGTCGGCGGCTCGGGACGGCGGCTCGGCGCGGCCCCCGGCCGGAGGCGCCCGGCGGCCCGGCCTGTGTCACTCTGGGGCCATCACCGCCGCCGTCCCGGGTAGGTTCGCTGACATGGCAGGCACCAGCACGCACACCGTGACGAACCAGCCACCGCCGCTGGTCGAGTACGACCTCTACAGCGCGGACCGGGCCCTCTCCGAGGCGGTCGAGCGGCACACCGACCCCGATCTGATCGACGAAGTACGCGACGAGCTGTCCGGGCTCGGCAAGACCTCGGGCTCGGCGCAGGTGCAGGAATGGGGGGTGCTGGCCAACGAGAACCCGCCCAGACTGCACACCCACGACCGCTACGGCCACCGCATCGACGAGGTCGAGTTCCACCCGGCCTGGCACCGGCTGCTCGGCAAGGGCGTCTCGGCGGGGCTGACCACCGCCTGGGTCCGCCCGGCCGGGCACGTGCGGCGGGCGGCCGGCTTCCTGGTCTGGTCCCAGGTCGAGGCCGGCAACGGCTGCCCGCTGTCCATGACCCACGCCGCGGTGCCCGCGCTGCGCACCGATCCGGAACTCGCCGCCGAGTGGGAGCCCCGGCTGACCTCCACGGTCTACGACCGTGAGCTCAGGCCCGCCCACCTCAAGGCCGGGGCGGTCTTCGGGATGGGCATGACCGAGAAGCAGGGCGGCAGCGACGTACGGGCGAACACCACCACGGCGACGCCGCTGGCCGAGGCCGGGACGTACACGCTGACCGGGCACAAGTGGTTCTGCTCGGCGCCGATGTCGGACGGTTTCCTGGTGCTGGCGCAGGCCCCGGGCGGGCTGACCTGCTTCCTGGTGCCCCGGGTCCTGCCGGACGGCACCCGCAACGTCTTCCTCATCCAGCGGCTCAAGGACAAGCTGGGCAACCGGTCGAACGCCTCCAGCGAGGTCGAGTTCGACGGGACCTGGGCGCGCCGGGTCGGCGAGGAGGGGCGCGGGGTGCGGACCATCATCGAGATGGTCGCCGCGACCCGGCTGGACTGTGTGCTGGGCTCGGCGGGGCTGATGCGGCAGGCGGTGGCGCAGGCCGTGCACCACTGCACCCACCGGGAGGCCTTCGGCGGCAAGCTGATCGACAAGCCGCTGATGCGCAACGTCCTCGCGGACCTCGCGCTGGAGTCCGAGGCGGCCACCGCCCTGGCGATGCGGCTCGCGGCCGCCTACGACGACGGGAGCGAGCGGGAGCGGGCGTTGCTGCGCCTGGCGGTGCCCGCCGCCAAGTACTGGGTGACCAAGCGGTGTACGCCGGTGGTGGTGGAGGCCGCGGAGTGCCTGGGCGGCAACGGCTACGTCGAGGAGTGGGGCATGCCGCGGCTGGTGCGCGAGTCGCCGCTCAACTCCATCTGGGAGGGTGCGGGCAACGTGCAGGCACTGGACGTGCTGCGGGCGCTGCAACGCGAGCAGGGCACGCTCGACGCCTATCTGATCGAGGTCGGCCGGGCGCGCGGCGCCGACCACCGGCTGGACGCGGCGGTGAAGAACCTGCTGTCCGAACTCGGTGAGCTGGAGGGCGTGGAAGGGCGCGCCCGGCGGCTCGTGGAGCGGCTGGCGCTGGTCCTCCAGGGGTCGCTGCTGGTGCGGTTCGCGCCACCGGAGGTCGCCGACGCGTTCTGCGCCTCCCGGCTGGGCGGCGACTGGGGCTCGGCCTTCGGCACTCTGCCGTACGGGCTGAATCTGGCCTCCGTGGTGGAGCGGGCCCGCCCCGTGTCCTGAGGGCGGCCGGCGGCCGGGAGCGGTCGCGGCGGTCCCCGATGCGGGGGTGGTGCTGCGCCGACACGGCACCACCCCCGCCCACGGCCCGTTGCAGGCCACGGCGTCGCCTGGACGACGCTGCTCAAGTTTCGGCCACCGCCGGTCCGTTCACCAGGGTTGCAAGGGGTTGCAACTTGTCGTTCTCTGTGCGCGGACTGTGTGTCCCCGAGGCGCCCCAACGGGCACCATGGGACGCACACTCGGACCGGAAACCGCCGTCCGGACCGCTTGACAACCGCTTGCTCGCGCAGCACTCCGCAGCGGTCCCGTATCTGTCCCCGTACCCGTCCCCGGGAGGACTCCGTGGCCGACTCGCCGATGGACGTGGCGCGGCTCGCCGCCATGGACGTGTCGCGGGCGGCGCGGGTGCTCAGCGAGGTGCGCGCGGCCGCGCTCGCGGGCCGGCGCACGCCCCTCGCGCCCCGCCCGGTGATCGAGCAGTCCTGGGGGCGCATGCTGCGGGGCGGTGTCGATCCCGACCGCGGTTCCCAGGGTGGGCTGCTGTCCCCCGAGGAAGTGCTGCGCAGACGGGAGGAGTCGCCGCTCCGGCAGGTCCTGCCGGTGCTGCGGCAGGGGTTGTTGTCGGTGGCGGACGTCGCCCGGCACATCATGGTGGTCGCCGACGCCGACGGGCGGGTGCTGTGGCGCGAGGGCAGTGCGGCCGTGCTGCGCAAGGCCGACGGCCTGGGCCTGGAGGTGGGCGCCGACTGGCGGGAGGACGTCGTCGGCACCAACGGCGTGGGCACCTCGGCGGTGGTGCGCCGGCCTGTCCAGGTCTTCGCCGGCGAGCACTTCGTGCGTTCGCACACCTCCTGGACCTGTACCGGCGCCCCGGTCACCGACCCCCGGGACGGCCGGCTGCTCGGCGTGGTGGACATCAGCGGCCCGCTGAAGACGATGCACCCCGCGACGCTGGCCTGGGTGGACTCGGTGGCCAAGCTCGCCGAGGCCCGTCTGAAGGAGTTGCACCTGACCTCGCTGGAGCGGCTGCGGGCCGAGGCGGCGCCGGTGCTGGCCCGGGTCGGCGGGCGGGCGGTCGTGGTGGACCGGGACGGCTGGACGGCCGCGGTGACGGGGCTGCCGTACACCCCGCGCGTGGGACTGCCGACGGCCCTGTCGGCGGGCCGCCGGTGGCTGCCCGTGCTCGGCCTGTGCTCGGTGGAGCCGCTGGCCGGGGGCTGGCTGGTGCGCGCCGTCGACGAGCCGCCGCCGGGCGCCGCCCGGATCGTGCTGGACCTCGCCCAGCCGCGCCGCTGGACGGTGACGGTCTCGGGGCAGGCGGGCTCCTGGTCGCGGGAACTGAGCCCCCGGCACGCCGAGTTGCTGTATCTGCTGGCGCTGCGGCGCACCGGTCGCAGCGCCGCGGGGCTGGCCGCGGACATGTACGGCGACCCGTCCCGTACGGTGACGGTGCGGGCCGAGATGTCGCGGGTGCGGCGGTACCTCGGGGTGTTCCTGCAACACCGGCCGTATCGCTTCTGCGATGAGGCGGAGGTCGAGGTGCTGCTGCCCGAGGACCCGCACGAGTTACTGCCCCACTCGACGGCGCCGGCCGTGATCACAGGACGGACATCGTCACCCACGGCCTGAAAAGCGGCAAACTGCACCCTCATTTGGCATATTCAGCGCATCCGAGGGTGCATCTTCCGCATATTTGCGAGGTCTTCGACCTGAACCGCCCTCAACTGCCGTAGCATCCAGCTACGGGCCTCCCCACCTGCTCCTCGGTCAACGCACGGACCATCAGGAGCAGTTGGCCCGCCTCGGGAGGAGACATGAAGCAACGCGGCAGACACCGTCGGCGCAGACGGGGCGCGGCGCTGCGCGCGGTCCTGGCCGGGACCGCCCTCGCGCTCACCGCGGCAGCCACTCTGATCAGCGCCTCGCAGGCCACGGTCGCCGACGACCCGGGCGCCCTGAAGCCGCTGGCCCCCTCCGCCGAGACCGGCGTACTGCGGCTCCAGGAGCGCATGACGCCGGCCCGCTCGCTCGACCGGCTCGCCTCGGCCATGGGCCGCCCGGTCGGCGTCGGCACGGTCCTCGAGAGCGCCGACCGCACCCTGCGCGAGGCCGCCGACTGCACCTCCGAGGAGCGGGAGTCGCTGCCCGTCGCCCCGGCGGCCGCGGCGGCGTACTGCTGGGACCCGGACGACACCGCCGGCACCGGCTGGCGGCCGGCCTCGGTGACCACGTCCGGTGACGCGGACGACGACGGCATATGGGGCGCCCACCGCGTGCTACTCGCGGGCTGGACACACAGCACGACGACCGGGCCGGCCGCCGAACGGGGCCTGGCCCGGGTCGCCTTCGTCGACGCCGACGATCCCCGCCACCCGGTCTACCGCTGGGTGCTGCTGGTCGTCCCGGACGACGGGGGCCGCGACTACCGGGGCCTGACCTCGCCCGTCTCCGGCATGGTCTGGTACCAGGACAAGCTGCTCGTCACCGCCGGCACGGGCGCGGCCGAGGCGCTCTACGTCTACGACGTGAACCGCATCCAGCGCACCACCGTCGACGGCCCGGCGGTCGGCCGGGTGCCCGGCGGCTGGTCGGCGGACGGCTACGGCTTCGTGATGCCGGCCGTGGGCTCCTACCGCTTCCCGGCCGGACGCTGCTCCGCCGCGGAGAGCGGCACCCCGTGCCCTGGCAGTCTCTCCCTGGACCGGGGGTCGGCACCCGACAGCCTGGTCGTCAGCGAAAGGACCCCCGCCGGCGGCGACCGGGACGCCCGCCTGTGGCGGTACGCCTTCAGCGTGGAGCCGACGCGCGGCGGCCTGCTCGCCGCGGACCCGCTGGGCCGGGTGGACGCGGTCGAGGCGTACCGGACGGGGGCGGCCGGCATCCGCGGCGTGCTGTCGTACCGTCAGGCCGGCTCGGAGCGGTCCACGTGGTACATCGGGCACCCGCCCGGGGATCTGGACGGCCACGGCACGCTCTGGCGCCAGGACACCGACGGCGCGAAGGCGGCACACTGCGGCTCGGACGACACGCACCACTGCTGGGCGGAGGACGCCGGGTCCCTGTCCTACTCGCAGGCGACGGGCGAGGTGTGGTCGGTCACGGACCGCATGCTGTTCTCCCTGCCCCTGGCCTCGATCGACAGGTCCCTGGGATAGATGATTTTCTGACCCCCATGAGCAGCGTCATGGTCACCACCTGGTCCCTGGAGCAGACGTCCCCGGCCGACCTCCTCCCGGCCGCCGCCCCCGACGGCGGCGTACGGATCGTCCGCTCCGAGGTCCCCTCCCCCGAGTTCAGCCGTTTCCTGTACGCCTCGGTCGGCGGTGACATCCGCTGGACCGACCGGCTGACCTGGAGCTACGACCGGTGGCGGGAGTTCCTGGACCGGCCGGGCGTGGAGACGTGGGTCGCCTACGACCGGGGCACCCCGGCCGGGTACGTGGAGCTGGACCCGCAGGACGAGGGGGTCGTGGAGATCGCGTACTTCGGGCTGATCCCCGCCTTCCGCGGCCGGCGCATCGGTGGCCATCTGCTGGCCCACGGCACGGCCCGGGCGTGGGACCTCGCCGATCGGTGGCCCGGGCGGGCGCCGACGAAGCGGGTGTGGGTGCACACGTGCAGCAAGGACGGCGAGTTCGCCATGGACAACTATCTGCGGCGCGGCTTCCGGCTCTTCGACACCAAGGTGGAGGAGGAGCGGGAGGTGCCGGCGCCGGGGCCCTGGCCGGGGGCGTAGCGGCCGGCGTCGTACCGCCCATGACGCGCCCCCCATGACACACCGCCCATGACGCACCACCCTTGACGCACCACACATGACGCACCACACATGACACACATCACAGCGTCCACCATTCGGGACATGCGTGTCCAACATGCGGATCACGGTGGACTGGCCAGAGATCCGCATGACACGCTTCCGTCATGTCTGGAACTGGAATTGCCTTGGTGAGTCGGCGGCACGTCGACCTCGGCCGCATGTCCAGCGCCATCTGTCCGGCGAGCTGACCGCTCCAGCGACGCCGACAGTCCTGACTTCCCTCTCCTCCTGCGCAACGATGCGCACGTATGCCCGTATGCGCCCATACGCGCAGGTCAGAGCCGCTTTCCGCCTGTCCCGAAGGACGTAACAACCATGGCCGCCACCCCGCAGAACCCTGCCGCCTCCGCGCCCCGCCGCAAGGTGAGTCGTCACCGCGGTGAGGGTCAGTGGGCCGTGGGTCACTTCACCCCGCTCAACGGCAACGAACAGGTCAAGAAGGACGACGACGGTCTCAATGTGCGGACACGCATTGAGACGATCTACTCCAAGCGCGGCTTCGACTCGATCGACCCCAGCGACCTGCGCGGGCGTATGCGCTGGTGGGGGCTGTACACCCAGCGCAAGCCCGGGATCGACGGCGGCAAGACCGCGATCCTGGAGCCGGAGGAGCTGGACGACGAGTACTTCATGATGCGCGTCCGCATCGACGGCGGGGCGCTGACCACCCGGCAGCTGCGGGTCATCGGCGAGATCTCGCAGGAGTTCGCGCGCGGCACCGCGGACATCACCGACCGGCAGAACGTCCAGTACCACTGGATCCGGATCGAGGACGTGCCCACGATCTGGGACCGCCTGGAGGGCGTGGGCCTGTCGACGGTCACCGCCTGCGGCGACACTCCGCGTGTGATGATCGGCTCCCCGGTGGCGGGCATCGCCGAGGACGAGATCATCGATGGCACCCCCGCGCTGGAGGAGATGAAGCGCCGGGTCCTGAACAACAAGGCGTATTCGAACCTCCCGCGGAAGTTCAAGACGGCCATCTCCGGATCGCCGCTGCTGGATGTGGTGCACGAGATCAACGACGTCGCCTTCGTCGGCGTGCGCCACCCCGAGCACGGCCCCGGCTTCGACGTGTGGGTGGGCGGCGGTCTGTCCACCAACCCCAAGCTCGGTGTGCGGCTCGGCGCCTGGGTGCCGATCGACGAGGTCCCGGACGTCTACGAGGGCGTCGTCTCGATCTTCCGTGACTACGGCTACCGCCGGCTGCGCAACCGGGCCCGCCTGAAGTTCCTCGTCGCCGACTGGGGCCCGGAGAAGTTCCGGCAGGTGCTGGAGGACGAGTACCTGGGCGGGCGCAAGCTGGTCGACGGGCCCGCTCCCGAGCAGCCCGTCCAGCAGTGGCGCGACCACATCGGCGTGCACCGGCAGAAGGACGGCCGGTTCTACGTCGGCTTCGCCCCGCGCGTGGGACGCGTCGACGGCGCCACGCTCACGAAGATCGCCGATCTCGCGGAGGCCCATGGCTCGGGCCGGGTGCGCACCACCGTCGAGCAGAAGATGATCGTCCTCGATGTCGAGGAGGACCAGGTCGACTCGCTCGTCGAGGGCCTGGAGGCACTGGACCTCAGCGCCAGGCCGTCCCCGTTCCGGCGCGGCACCATGGCCTGCACCGGTATCGAGTTCTGCAAGCTCGCCATCGTGGAGACCAAGCAGCGCGGCTCGCAGCTGATCGACGAACTCGAGCGCCGGATCCCGGACTTCGACGAGCCGATCACGATCAACCTCAACGGCTGCCCCAACGCCTGCGCCCGTATCCAGACGGCGGACATCGGTCTCAAGGGCCAGTTGGTCCTGGACGAGGACGGCAACCAGGTCGAGGGCTACCAGGTGCACCTCGGCGGCGCGCTGGGCCTCGAGCCCGGCTTCGGCCGCAAGGTGCGCGGTCTGAAGGTCACCGCGGAGGAGCTCCCCGACTACATCGAGCGCGTCCTCAAGCGCTTCCAGGCCGAGCGTGAGGACGGCGAGCGGTTCGCCGTCTGGGCGGCCCGTGCCAACGAGGAGGCCCTCTCATGAGCGAGCGGGCCGCCCCTTTCTACTGCCCCTACTGCGGCGACGAGGACCTGCGTCCCAGCGACCAGGGCCACGGCGCCTGGGAATGCGCGGCGTGCAACCGAGCATTCCAGCTGAAGTTCCTCGGGCTGCTCGCCCGGGGTCTTCAGCGAGCCGACAACGGAGGGGATGACCGGACATGACGACGGCTCAGGAAGAACGTTCCGCCGAGGAACTGAAGGCGCTCGCCGAGCAGGCGGGCCGTGACCTGGAGGACGCCTCCGCGCTGGAGGTCCTCCAGTGGGCGGTGGACACCTTCGGCAAGGACTTCTGCGTCACGTCCTCCATGGAGGACGCGGTGGTCGCCCATCTGGCGTCCCGCGTCCAGAAGGGCGTGGACGTCGTGTTCCTCGACACCGGCTACCACTTCCCGGAGACCATCGGCACCCGCGACGCGGTCGAGGCCGTGATGGACGTCAACGTCATCACCCTCACCCCGAAGCAGACGGTCGCCGAACAGGACGCCGAGTACGGCCCCAGGCTGCACGACCGCGACCCCGACCTGTGCTGCAAGCTCCGCAAGGTCCAGCCCCTGGAGGAGGGCCTCGAGGGCTACCGCGCCTGGGCGACCGGCCTGCGCCGCGACGAGTCCCCGACCCGGGCGAACACCCCGGTCGTCGGCTGGGACGACAAGCGCCAGAAGGTGAAGGTCTCCCCGATCGCCCGCTGGACGCAGGACGACGTGGACGCCTACGTCGCCGAACACGGCGTACTGACCAACCCGCTGCTGATGGACGGCTACCCCTCCATCGGCTGCGCCCCCTGCACCCGCCGGGTGCTCGAGGGCGAGGACGCACGCGCGGGCCGCTGGGCGGGCCGCGCCAAGACCGAGTGCGGGCTGCACGGCTGACCATGACTGTGATTTCTGCGAACCCCCCGACGAATTCCGCGACGAATTCCCCGACGACCTCTCCGACGGACAAGGAGACCCACGTGACGACCGGAGCCACCGTCTGGCTCACGGGCCTGCCGAGTGCCGGCAAGACCACCATCGCCCACGAGCTGGCGGGCCGGCTGCGCGAGGAGGGCCACCTCGTCGAGGTGCTCGACGGCGACGAGATCCGCGAGTTCATCTCGGCGGGCCTCGGCTTCAGCCGCGAGGACCGGCACACCAACGTGCAGCGCATCGGCTTCGTCGCCGAACTGCTGGCCCGCAACGGCGTCAAGGCGCTGGTACCGGTCATCGCGCCGTACGCGGACAGCCGGGACGCGGTGCGGGAGCGCCACCAGGAGAACGGCACGGCGTACCTGGAGGTGCACGTGGCGACCCCGGTCGAGGTCTGCTCGGTACGCGATGTGAAGGGGCTGTACGCGAAGCAGGCCGCGGGCGAGCTGACGGGACTCACGGGCGTCGACGACCCCTACGAGGAGCCCAAGTCGCCCGACCTGCGCATCGAGTCGCAGCACCAGAGCGTGCCGGAGTCCGCGGCCTCCGTGTACGCCCTGCTCAGCGAAAGGGGACTGGCATGACGACCGTCACCAGGGCCAAGGAGGGCGGCGAGGGCACGGACAGCCCGTACGCCCTCAGCCACCTGGACGCGCTGGAGTCCGAGGCGGTGCACATCTTCCGCGAGGTGGCGGGCGAGTTCGAGAAGCCGGTGATCCTCTTCTCCGGCGGCAAGGACTCCATCCTCATGCTGCACCTGGCGCTGAAGGCGTTCGCCCCGGCCCGCGTGCCGTTCTCCCTGCTGCACGTGGACACCGGGCACAACTTCCCCGAGGTGCTGGAGTACCGGGACCGGACGGTCGAACGGCACGGACTGCGCCTCCATGTCGCCTCCGTACAGGACTACATCGACCGCGGTGTGCTCAAGGAACGCCCCGACGGCACCCGCAACCCCCTCCAGACGGTGCCGCTCACGGAGAAGATCCAGAGCGAGCGGTTCGACGCCGTCTTCGGCGGCGGGCGCCGCGACGAGGAGAAGGCCCGCGCGAAGGAACGGGTGTTCTCGCTGCGCGACGAGTTCTCCCAGTGGGACCCGCGCCGGCAACGGCCCGAGCTGTGGAACCTGTACAACGGCCGCCACGCACCCGGCGAACACGTCCGCGTCTTCCCGCTCAGCAACTGGACCGAACTCGACGTCTGGCAGTACATCGCCCGCGAGGGCATCGAGCTGCCCGAGATCTATTTCGCGCACGAGCGGGAGGTCTTCCAGCGCAGCGGCATGTGGCTGACCGGCGGTGAGTGGGGTGGGCCCAAGGACGGCGAGACCGTCGAGAAGCGGCTGGTCCGCTACCGCACCGTCGGCGACATGTCCTGCACGGGTGCCGTCGACTCCGACGCCACGACGCTGGACGCCGTCATCGCCGAGATCGCCGCGTCCCGGCTGACCGAGCGCGGCGCCACCCGCGCCGACGACAAGCTCTCCGAGGCCGCGATGGAAGACCGCAAGCGCGAGGGGTACTTCTAAGCATGAGCACGACGACGACCGAGGCACTCTCGGCCACCACCCTGCTGCGGTTCGCCACCGCGGGCTCCGTCGACGACGGCAAGTCCACCCTCGTCGGCCGCCTGCTGCACGACTCCAAGTCGGTCCTCACCGACCAGTTGGAGGCCGTCGAGCACGCCTCCCGCAGCCGCGGCCAGGAGGCCCCGGACCTCGCGCTGCTGACGGACGGTCTGCGGGCCGAGCGCGAGCAGGGCATCACCATCGACGTGGCCTACCGCTACTTCGCCACGCCCAAGCGGCGGTTCATCCTCGCCGACACCCCCGGCCACGTGCAGTACACCCGGAACATGGTGACGGGCGCCTCCACCGCCGAACTGACGATCATCCTGGTCGACGCCCGCAACGGCGTCGTCGAGCAGACCCGCCGCCACGCCGCGATCGCCGCGCTGCTGCGCGTCCCGCACGTCGTCCTCGCCGTCAACAAGATGGACCTGGTCGCCCACAAGGAGTCCGTCTTCGCCGCCATCGCCGAGGAGTTCACGGCGTACGCGCTCGAACTGGGCGTCCCGGAGGTCACCGCGATCCCGATCTCGGCGCTCGCCGGCGACAACGTGGTGGAGCCGTCCGCGAACATGGACTGGTACGGCGGCCCGACCGTCCTGGAGCACCTGGAGACGGTCCCGGTCAGCCACGACCTGAGCCACTGCCACGCGCGTCTGCCCGTGCAGTACGTGATCCGGCCGCAGACGGCCGAGCACCCGGACTACCGGGGCTACGCGGGTCAGATCGCCGCCGGTTCGTTCCACGTCGGCGAGGCGGTCACCGTCCTGCCGTCCGGCCGTACGTCGAAGATCTCCGGCATCGACCTGCTGGGCGAGCCGGTCGACGTCGCCTGGACCACCCAGTCGGTGACGATCCTCCTGGAGGACGACATCGACATCTCGCGCGGCGACCTGATCGTGCCGACCAAGGACGCCCCGGCGACCACCCAGGACATCGAGGCCACGGTCTGCCACGTCGCCGACGCCCCGCTGACCGTCGGCCACCGGGTGCTGCTCAAGCACGGCACCCGCACGGTCAAGGCGATCGTCAGGGACATCCCGTCCCGGCTCACGCTCGCCGACCTCTCGCTGCACCCGCACCCGGGGCAGCTCGTCGCCAACGACATCGGCCGGGTGAAGATCCGCACCGCCGACCCGCTGCCGGTCGACTCCTACTCCGACTCGCGGCGCACCGGCTCCTTCATCCTGATCGACCCCAGCGACGGCACCACGCTCACCGCGGGCATGGTGGGTGAGTCGTTCGCGTCCCCCGAGCCGGTCAAGGACGAGTCCGAGGACGACGGGTGGGACTTCTGACATGAACTCCACCGACTACTTCTCCACGTTCGCGAAGGAGGGCGGCCGCGTCGGCAGCGGTGACCTCGGGAGCGGGCAGGGCGGAGTCGCGCGATGTGCGTGCTGACGTACGCGCACTGCCTGCGCGCCCCGTCCCCCCACCCGACGTCCCGGAAGCGACGAAGACCTGCCGACCTCCCGGCCACGACCTGAAAGACCGTGACCGCCGGGCCAACGAGAGGAACACCTCCCGTGCCTGTCAACCGCTCAACGTTCCTTCGCCGCGGCGTAGCCGTGGTAGCAGCGCTCCCCCTGCTCACGCTCGCCGCTTGCGGCTACGGGTCCAAGTCCACGACCGACAACGCCAAGGAGAAGGTCGCCGCCGGATCGTCCAAGATCGACGGCCTTGGCTCCGTCAAGATCGGCTACTTCGGCAACCTGACCCACGGCACCGCGCTCGTCGCCCGTCAGCAGGGCCTGTTCCAGAAGGAACTGGGCGCCACCAAGGCGGACTACCAGATCTTCAACGCCGGCCCCTCGGAGATCGAGGCGCTCAACTCGGGCTCCATCGACATCGGTTGGATCGGCCCGTCCCCGGCGATCAACGGTTACGTCAAGTCCGACGGCAAGGGTCTGAAGATCATCGGCGGCTCGGCCTCCGGCGGCGTGAAGCTCGTCGTCAACCCGAAGAAGATCAAGTCCCTGAAGGACGTCAAGGGCAAGAAGATCGCCACCCCGCAGCTCGGCAACACGCAGGACGTGGCGTTCCTCAACTGGGTCGCCGACCAGGGCTGGAAGGTCGACGCGAACACCGGCAAGGGCGATGTGTCGGTGGTCCGCACCGACAACAAGATCACCCCGGACGCCTACAAGTCCGGCGCCATCGACGGTGCCTGGGTGCCGGAGCCGACCGCGTCCAAGCTGGTCGCCGAGGGCGGCAAGGTGCTGCTGGACGAGTCGACGCTGTGGCCGGACAAGAAGTTCGTGATCACGAACATCATCGTGCGGCAGGACTTCCTCAAGGCGCACCCGAAGGCTGTCGAGGCCGTGCTGAAGGCCTCCGTCGAGGCCAACAAGTGGATCAACGCCAACCCCGACCAGGCCAAGGCCACGGCGAACAAGCGGCTGGAGGCGGACTCCGGCAAGGCGCTGCCTGCGGACGTCATCGACCCGGCGTGGAAGTCGATCCAGTTCACCAACGACCCGCTGGCCTCCACCCTCAACACCGAGGCGGATCACGCGGTCAAGGCCGGCCTGCTGGAGAAGCCGAGCCTGAAGGGGATCTACGACCTCACGCTCCTCAACAAGGTCCTCAAGGCCGAGGGCGAGAGCACGGTGGACGACGCCGGTCTCGGCGCCAGCTGATTCCCGACCCGAGTTCCCAGGAGGTGACGACCATGGCCACGACCCTCGCCAAGGCCGAAGAGTCGGTGGAGTACGCCGCTCGCCTTGAGCATGTCTCGAAGTCCTTCGCAGGACCGGGCGGGCAGCAGCCCGTCCTGGACGACATAAGTCTCGATGTCGCGCCGGGCGAGTTCGTCACCCTCCTGGGGGCCTCGGGCTGCGGCAAGTCCACACTGCTGAACCTGGTGGCGGGGCTGGACAAGCCGACTGTCGGCTCCATCGCGACTGACAGCCGGCCGGCCCTGATGTTCCAGGAGCACGCGCTCTTCCCGTGGCTGACCGCCGGCAAGAACATCGAACTGGCCCTCAAGCTCAGGGGAGTTCCGAAGAACGAGCGGCGCGTCAAGGCCGACGAGCTGCTCGAACTCGTCCGGCTGAAGGGCGCGTACGGCAAGCGCGTCCACGAGCTGTCGGGCGGTATGCGCCAGCGTGTGGCGCTGGCCCGGGCGCTCGCCCAGGAGAGCAACCTGCTGCTGATGGACGAGCCGTTCGCGGCGCTGGACGCCATCACACGGGACGTGCTGCACGACGAACTGACGCGGATCTGGGCGGAGACGGGCGTGTCCGTCCTCTTCGTCACGCACAACGTGCGCGAGGCGGTACGGCTCGCGCAGCGCGTCATCCTGCTGTCGTCCCGCCCGGGCCGGATCGCACGAGAGTGGACGGTCGACATCCCGCAGCCGCGTCGCATCGAGGACGCGCCCGTGGCCGAACTGTCCCTTGAGATCACCGATGTACTGCGTGGGGAGATCCGCCGCCATGGCCAGCACTGAGACGACACCGGCCCAGGACGCCGGAAGCGTCGAGGCGGGCCTCGACGCACTGGAGACCACGGCCACCGGCCGTACACCCTTCAGCCAGACCTTCAAGAACAAGATCCTGCCGCCCATCACCGCCATCGCGGTGGTGCTGGTGGCCTGGGCCCTTCTCTACCCGGTCGTCGACAACCCGTCGAAGCTGCCTTCTCCCGGCGATGTGTGGGCAGAGGTCGAGGACCAGTGGCTCAAGGGGACCCTGCTCGACTACATCTGGGGCAGCGTCTCCCGCGGTCTGCTGGGCTTCCTGCTCGCGCTGGCCATCGGCACGCCGCTGGGCCTGCTGGTGGCGCGGGTGAAGTTCGTGCGTGCGGCGTTCGGCCCGATCCTCTCCGGTCTGCAGTCGCTGCCGTCGGTCGCCTGGGTAGCGCCGGCGGTGATCTGGCTGGGCCTGGACAACTCCGTGATGTTCACCGTGATCCTGCTCGGCGCCGTCCCCTCGATCGCCAACGGCCTGGTCTCCGGCGTCGACCAGGTGCCCCCGCTGTTCCTGCGCGCGGGCCGCACACTGGGCGCGACAGGACTGCGCGGCACCTGGCACATAGTGATGCCGGCGGCGCTGCCCGGCTATGTGGCCGGGCTGAAGCAGGGCTGGGCTTTCTCCTGGCGTTCGCTGATGGCCGCCGAGATCATCGCCCAGTCGCCGGACATGGGCATGGGTCTGGGCCAGCTGCTGGAGGTGGGCCGCACCAACAGCAGCATGGCGACGGTCTTCCTCGCCATCCTGCTCATCCTGTTCGTCGGCATAGCCATCGATCTGCTGATCTTCAGCCCGCTGGAGCGGTGGGTGCTGCGCAGCCGCGGCCTGCTGGTGAAGAGCTGACTCCCATGCGCCATTCGAAGCCGGTCCTCCTCGTGATCGCCCACGGCAGCCGCGACCCACGGCACGCCGCGACGGTGCACGCCCTGGTGCGTCGCGTACGGTCGCTGCGGCCGGGGCTGCGCGTGGAGACCGGCTTCCTGGACTTCAACGTCCCCTCCGTGCAAGGGGTGCTGGAGTCCCTGGCGGCGGAGGGCGTACGTGACGTGGTGGCCCTCCCGCTGCTGCTCACCCGCGCGTTCCACGCGAAGGCGGACATTCCGGCGGTTCTGCGGGACGCACCGACACGGCTGCGGATCCGTCAGGCGGAGGTGCTCGGCCCGTCGCCGCTGCTGCTCTCCGCCCTCGAACGGCGTTTGTACGAGGCCGGGTTGACCCCGGCCGACAAGTCCTCGACCGGGGTCGTGCTGGCCTCGGCGGGGTCCACCGACCCGGAGGCGATCGCAGTGATCGCAGATATCGCGCGGGAGTGGCGGCACACCGGTTGGTGCGCCGTGCGGCCTGCGTTCGCCTCCGCATCCCTGCCGCGTACGGAGGACGCAGTGCGCGAACTGCGCGCCCTGGGCTGCGCGAAGGTCGCGGTCGCCCCGTACGTCCTGGCCCCCGGCTTCCTCCCGGACCGCATCGCGCGGGGCGCGGCGGAGGCGGACGTCCTGGCCGACGTACTCGGTCCCGCGCCTCAGGTGGCCCGGTTGCTGCTGGAGCGCTACGACGCGGCACGCCACCCGGCGCTGGCGGCTGTGGGCGCCTAGGGGTACGAGGGCCTGCGCCCGGCACGCCGAGAGCACGCACCGGACGCCGCCGGGCGTCGCCCGCCCTCCGGGCGGACGGCGGGACTTTCGCAACAGGCCAGGGCACTGTCGGGGCGAGCCGGTGTGGCGGGCGGGGTGTCCGCGGTCCGGCGCTCCCCTGTGACGCCGGTCCGCGGACGACGGACCGGGACACGGCGTCCGGCTGTGGCCAACCTTCTTGCCGTGCCCGGCACTTGGTACTGCGTTTCGTGCGGTGGATGTGTCACAGCGGTGGGGATTCCGCCGCGCCGTCAGGGTTGCGTGGTCGCCTTCACCGTGGCCGCGGGACCGGTGCCCGCCGCCGTCACCGCCGCCACGGTCACCGTGTACGCGGTTCCTGGCGCCAGTCCGCCGAGCACCCGGAACATGCCCTTGGCGGAGGGCTGGGTGACCAGGACGTCCCGGCCGGTGACGTCGAGCGGGTCGCGGCCGTCCGAGACGGTCACCCGGTAGCCGGTGATCTTCGCGTCGCCGGTCGCGGTGGGCGGGGTCCAGGCGAGGGTGGCCGCCGTGGACGCCGTGCGCAGCCTGGGACTTGTGGGTGCGCCCGGCAGAACGCTCACCGCCGTCGGTGTCAGCGGCAGCGAGGCGAGTGACGGGGCGCTGCTGCCGTAGGCGCTGCTCGCGGTGACCGTCACGGTGAACGGCCCGCCGGTCGACGGCAGTCCCCCGATCCGCATGATCGCCGTGCGCGTGAAGTCCGCCGCCGACAGGCGCTGCTGGCCGACCAGCCCGCCCGTCGTGTCGTATGCCCGTGCCGTGAACGACGTCACCGGCGAACCGCCGTCCACGAAGGTCGGGTTGAAGGTGACGTACAGCGCGTCCGCGCCCGCTGTGCTCGTGCCGACCCGGGACGGCGACTCGGGGACGGAACGGGCGCCGACACGGCGGTCGAGCAGGCTCTTGTAGGCGGGCTCGAGTCCGGCGTACGGTCTCAGTCGAAGGACAGAGAGCCCGTGCGGGTGCGCTTGAGCTCGAACAGGTCGGGGTGCCTCGCCAGCACCCGGAAGCTGTCGAAGAGCTCGGCCGCCGCCTCTCCTCGCGGAACGGCCCGCAGTACCGGACCGAACCACACCGTGCCGTCGACATGCACGGTGGGCGTGCCCACGTAGCCTCCCGAGTCCGGCTCGGCCCAGGCGTCGTGGCTGCGGCGCACCGCCTCGTCGTACGCCGGGTCGCGGGCGGCGTGGGCCAGATCGGCGGGGAGCCCAAGGTCGGCGAGGGACTCGGTGACGACCGCGTCGAAATCCTGGGCGTACTCGGTACCGCGCTCGTGGATGCGGGTGCCGAAGGCGGTGTAGAGGTCCCGCAGCACCTTCTCGCCGTGCCGGTCGGCGGCGGCCACGGCGACCCGGACCGGGCCGATCGACCGGTCCACGAGATCCCGGTACCAGTCCGGGAGTTCGTTGCCGAGGTTGTGCAGGTACAGGCTCATCGTGTGGAAGCGAAGGTTGAGCGGGCGCAGGCGCTCGACCTCCAGCAGCCAGCGGGAGGTGATCCAGGCGAAGGGGCACGCGGGGTCGAAGGCGAAGTCGACGCGGACGGGTGCGCCGGTGCGGTCGGTCTCGGAAGAAGGCGTCATGCGGACGACGCTAGCCGCCGAATGGCGCAGGATCCCGGCCCAATCCCTCCCTGTTTCAGTGGCCCATTCAGCTGTCCGCGGCGGGCACCTGGGCGGCGGCCTCGCTGATGGCCGGCCGGCGCGCGGTCGCGGGTGTGGGCCCGCTGGGAGGCAATTGGGTCTTCCCTCCCCTGAGTGCGAAGGAGACCCCATGCGAAGGGTCACGCTTGCGGAGCCGTCATCTCCACCAGCTTGACCACGGTGTTCCAGTTCCGGCTCGTGGCGATCACGCCCTTGGTGCTCCGCGGCCGGGACAGGGCCTCGGCGAGCTTGGAGCGGCCGAGGCCGTCCGGGGCGTACAGGTACAGCGCCCGGTCGCCGAGGCGGAACTCCTCGGGGAGGTGGGCGGCCTGGTCGATCTCCGCGAAGCGCTCCGCGGTGACGGGCGCGGAGAAGTAGGTGACGTGCAGTTGCCTCGCCTCGAGTTCGGCGGCGGGGAACGGGCAGGCCTCCGCCACGGCCTTCAGGTAGGCGTGGGTGCGCACGATCACGTTCACGGAGAAGCCGAACCGCCGCTCGATCGCCTGCGTCAGCTCGGCGGCCAGGGACTCCTCGTCGCCGTGGTCGGAGGTGAAGACGGCCTGACCGCTCTGGAGGTAGGTGCGCACGCCTTCGTGGCCGAGGCCCGTCATCAGCTGTCGCAGGTCGGCCATCGGCAGTTTCCTGCTGCCGCCCACGTTGATGCCCCGCAGCAGCGCAGCGTATGTCGTCATCCCGACACCATAGAGCGGCCGTCGTGCCCGGTGGGCACACCCTGATCAGCGCCCCCGAGACGCACAGATAGATGTAAGGGCCCGTTGTCCTCCCCGGCGACGAGAGGACGTCGTCGTACTTCACCGGGCAGCACGACGAGAAGGCCTTATCCGGCCCATACCTTCGTAGCGAGTCAACGTACGGAGCAGAACAAGGGGGATGGCCCGTCATGGGTAACGGAGATACACGGGTGCGGGGCCTGGCCGCCCGGGCCGGCGGCTGGAGCGCCCGGCATCGCTGGGCGGCCGTCGGCATATGGGTGCTGTTCGTCGTCCTGGCGATGGGGCTCGGCTCGGCGGCGGGCCGGGTCGATGTCGACGACAGCGACCAGCTCAAGGGGGAGACGCACACCGCCGCGCGGATCATCGACGACGCGGGGATCAAGGAGCCGGCCGGGGAGACCGTCCTGATCCAGTCGAAGGACGGTTCCCTGAAGGCCACGGACGCCGAGTTCAAGGCCACCGTCGCGGACGTGGTGAAGGCCGTCGGCGCCACCGGCAAGGTCACCGACGTCACCTCGCCGTACGACACCCGGACGATCTCGAAGGACGGCCGCAGCGCGCTGGTGCAGTTCGACATGCGCGGCGACGCGGACACGGCCGCCGACCGGGTCGAACCGGTGCTGAAGGCTGTCGACGGGGTGCAGAAGGAGCACGGATCGCTGCGGATCGAGGAGATCGGCGGCGCCAGCATGAACAAGCAGTACAAGGACGCCTTCGGCGACGACTTCCAGAAGGCCGAGTACTCCGCCGTGCCGGTCGCCCTGGGCATCCTGCTCATCGCCTTCGGGGCGCTGGTGGCGGCGCTGCTGCCGGTGGCGCTGGCGATCACCGCGATCATGGCGACGATGGGCCTGATGGGCATCGTCAGCCATCTCCAGCCGATGAGCGACACCGCCAACTCCGTGATGCTGCTGGTCGGCATGGCGGTCGGCGTCGACTACTGCCTGTTCTACCTGCGCCGGGAGCGCGAGGAGCGGGAAGCCGGCCGGGACGCGGGCACCGCGCTGAGGATCGCCGCCGCCACCAGCGGCCGGGCGATCATCGTCTCCGGTGTCACGGTGTGCGTGGCGATGGCGGGCATGCTGTTCACCGGGCTCGCCGCGTTCGAGGCGATGGGCCTGGCCTCGCTGATGGTCGTGGCCGTCGCCATGGTCGGCTCCGTGACCGTGCTGCCCGCGCTGCTGTCGCTGCTGGGCGAGCGGGTGGAGAAGGGACGGATACCGTTCCTGCGCCGGCGCCGGAACGGCGGGAGTTCGGAGAGCCGGTTCTGGACGGCCGTGCTGCGCGGTGTGCTCGCGCGGCCGGTGGTCTCCGTGGTCGTGGCGGTGGGCGCGCTGCTGGCCGTGGCCGCGCCCGCGCTGGGCATGAAGACCTCGCAGCTCACCCTGGACCAGGAGTTCGGTGACTCGCTGCCCATCGTGCAGACCTACAACCGGCTCAACGACGCCTTCCCGGGCGGTTCCGAGCCGGCCGAGGTGGTCGTGAAGGCCAAGGACATCAACGCAGCCGAGGTGCGGCAGGCGCTGGCCGACTTCAAGGCGAAGGCGGTCGCTTCGGGTGCCTCGCTCGGCCCGGTCGACATCAAGCTGCACGACGCGCAGAACGTCGCCCTGGTGTCCGTACCGCTGGTCGGCGGCTCGGACATGGACAAGGCGAGCAGGAGCCTGGAGAAGCTGCGGGACGAGGTACGGCCCGCCACGCTCGGCAAGGTCGACGGCGTCCAGGCGCCGATCACCGGAAACGTCGCGGGCAACCACGACTTCAACGACCAGCTGATGGGCTCCGTCCTCCCGGTCTTCGCGTTCGTGGTGGTCTTCGCCTTCCTGCTGATGCTGCTGTCGTTCCGCTCGCTGACCGTGGCGATCACCTCGATCCTGCTGAACCTGCTGTCGGTGGGCGCGGCGTACGGCATCCTCGTCGCCGTCTTCCAGCACGGCTGGGGTGCCTCGCTGGTGGGCGCGGAGGGCGTCGGCGCGGTCGTCACCTGGCTGCCGCTGTTCCTCTTCGTGATCCTGTTCGGTCTGTCCATGGACTACCACGTGTTCGTGGTCTCCCGGATCCGCGAGGCCCGGATGCGCGGCCGCAGCACGAAGGACGCGATCCAGCACGGCGTGGTCACCACGGCAGGTGTCGTCACCAGCGCCGCCGTCATCATGGTCGCCGTGTTCGCGATCTTCGGCACGCTGTCCATGCAGGACATGAAGCAGATGGGTGTGGGCCTCGCCACCGCCGTGCTGATCGACGCGACGATCATCCGCGGTGTGCTGCTGCCGGCCGTGATGGCGCTGCTGGGCGAGCGCAACTGGTACCTGCCCAAGTGGATGAACCGGCTGCCCGACCTCACCCACGACGAGTCGCCGGAGGCGGTGGCGGCACCGCCTCGCCCCGAGGGTGACCGGCTGAGCGTCTGATTCCGCCCGTTGACAGAGGGCCCGTTGGTCTCCCGGGGGAACCAACGGGCCCTCGCCGTGCTCCAGAAGTACAGACGACGCAGGTCCACCACGGGGGAGGACACACATGGACAGACGGAACCTGCTGAAGGCCGCGCTCGCCGCTCCGGCGGCCGGGCTGCCGGCCCCGGCCGAGGCGTACGCGGCACCGGCGGCGTTCGACGTGCTCATCGGGGACGTCAACTCGGGGAAGATCTACCTCTTCGACCGCAACAAGCCGTTCACCGACGCCAACATCAAGTGGTCGCTGAATCCGGCGGGTTCGGGACATCCGATGGAGCACCGTTTCCGGGACACCACGGGCGACGGCCAGATCCTGCTCGCGGCGACGGGCACGGCGAGCAGCGGCAGGGCGAGCATCTACCGGCGTCGCGACAAGAAACTGCTGTGGTCGGCGAACGTCCCGAACTACCCGCACTGCATCGAACGGGCCCAGGGCACCGGTGTGGTCGTGGTCGCCGGGCGCAGCAAGGGCGCGGGTGGCGGCACCGCCAAGGGCGGCAGTCTGCATGTGTTCCGGCCCACCGACAGCCACAGCTCCTCGCTGGTGAGCGCGGGGACGCCGATCCCGTTCTTCCAGGCGCACGGCCTGCTGTGGGACCCGCAGCTGGAGCGGATGTGGGCGGCGGGCGGCTCGGTGCTGACCGCGTACCGGATCGTGACGACGGCGAACTCGGCCAAGCTGGTGGAGGACTCCGCCCGCCGCGTCACCTCCTTCCACCACCCGCACGACCTCCAGCCGGACCACCAGCACCCGGGCCGGCTCCTCGTCACCGACACCAACGGCGTCTACGCGGTCGACAAGTCGACGATGAAGCCGACCACGCTGCACACCCGCAAGCTCGTCAAGTCGTATGTGCACCACTCCTCCGGCGAGCAGATGTGGACCGGGGCGGTGGCGGGCGGCAACGACTTCGGGACGAAGTACGTCCACTTCAACGTGAGCGGGGTCGCGCGGGCCCGGGCCGGGGCGATCGTCTACAAGGCGAGGCTCGACACGACCGCCTACCTCTGACGGCGCCCGGGCAGCTCGGCCTCGATCAGGTCCGCCGCCCGCCGGGTACCGCCCTCCTGGGCCATCCCGGCCTGGATCTCCCGCAGCCGCCGGGCGGTCTCCGGGTCGTCGAGCAGGTCGAGGGCGGCCGCGCGGAGGGCGTCGGCGGTGGCCTCCTCGGTGGACAGTCGCCGGGCGACGCCCAGGCCCTGGAGCATGTCGGCGTTGCCGAACTGGTCCACGGCCTGCGGTACGGCGATCATCGGCGTGGCGGTGGCCAGTCCCTCCTGGCTGCCGCCCGCACCGGCGTGCGTGACGAACAGGTCGGCCTGCTTCAGGATCGCCAACTGGGGTACCCAGGAGTGCACTTCGACGTTCTCCGGTACGTCGCCCAGCTCGGCGGGGGCGACGCGGTTGCCGACTTGCAGCACCAGGTGCCAGCCGGGCAGGTCGCCGAAGGCCCGTACGCACGCGCGGTAGAAGGCGGGCTGTTTGGTGAAGGCCGAGCCGAGCGACACCAGCACCACCTTCTCGGCGCCCTCGGGCCGCTGCCACTCGCCCTGCGCGGCACGGTCGCCCTGGCAGGCGCCGACGAAGGAGTGGACACGCTCGTCGACCCGGTCGGCGTGCGGTTGCAGCGCCTTCGGGATCAGTACGAGGGACCGGGCGGGGCGGCCGGCGAAGGGGTCCGGGTGCTCGGTGATCCCGTTCTCGGCGAGCCAGGCCTCGAACCGGGCGTAGTAGGCCCGGCCGCGCTCGGTCTTCCTGGGCTCCGCCCACATCGGCTCGGCCACCTCCTCCTCATAGCCGTCCCAGGCGACGAGGTTCGGCGACAGGGAGACCGCGGGCACACCCCAGCGGTGGGCGAGGACACGGGCCGGATAGGACGCGATGTCGTGCAGCACGAGGTCCGGCTCGTCGCCCTCGTAGGCCTCGATCAGCTGCGGGAGCGCCTGGATCGCGTCGTTCAGGAAGGGCTCGACGTTGTCCAGCAGGGTGGCGCCCCAGGCCTCCGGGTCGGCGTCCGGCCCGGGCAGCGTGGAGGTGTAGGGCACGGGCCGGGCACCGGTCTCCGCGACCTTCTCGGCGAACACCGGCGGGATGGCATACGTGACCCGGTGCCCCCGGGCGACGAGTTCGCGGATCACCTCCAGGCTGGGGTTGACGTGGCCGTGGGCGGCGATGGAGAACATGGCGATGTGAGCGCGGTCGGTCATGACGGCGAGACTATTCGAGACGAGACGTCTCGTTCAAATTAATTGTCCGTTCAGCGCTGGTAGCGGGCCAGCACCAGGTTCCCGTCCTTCTCCAGTCGGCGGCGGAGTTCGGCGAGGCCGATCGCGCCGCTGTAGTACTCCTGGAAGGCCGGGGTCGCCACCTTGTCCTTCCACTCGGGATAGCCGCGCACGGACTGGGCGGGGGCCGGGCTGAGGTGGGCGGCCAGGGCGGTGCCGGTGGCCCAGCCGTCCTTCACGGTGTGCAGGGCGGGGTCGGCGAGGGCCCGGGTACCGGTGGGCAGCATCCAGTCCCCGAGGGCCAGCCGGACCATGTTCTTCGGCCGCAGCAGGAAGTCGACGAACGCGGCGGCCTCCTTCTTGTGCGGACTGTCGGCGGCGATGGACAGCGTCTGCGGGCTGACGCCCTGGGTGAGCCCGTCGGCGCCCGCCGGGGCGGGCAGCACCTGCCAGTCGAAGCCCTCGGGCGCCTGCTGGGCTATCTGCTGCCGGTAGGAGAAGCCGAGCGGGACCATGGCGTACTTGCCGCCGAAGAAGCCGGGCAGCGTGTCCGAGCCGCCGCTGCCCAGGGTCGAGGCGGGCGCGCTGTGGTCGGTGCCCGTCTGGTCGTGGACGATGCGAGGCACCACCTGGTCGGCGGCCTCGAAGCGGACGGTCACCTTGCCGTCGCCGCCGGCACCGTCTCGGTGGAAGAGCCGGCCGCCCGCCGACAGCGACAGGTTGAGGGTGGCGGAGACGGGTTCCTTCAGCGGCCAGGCGACACCGTACTTCCCGTCGCCGCTGAGCTGCCGCGTGACCTGCCGGAACTCGGTCCAGCTCCAAGGCCGTTCCGGCGTGGGGATCCGCACCCCGGACCGCTTCAGCCAAGCCGCGTTGGCGATCAGCACCCGGGGCTCCTGGAGGAACGGCACGCCGTAGATCCCGTCACCGAAGGTCGTCGTCTCCCAACTGCGCCGCGGGATGTCGGACGTGAGGCGGGAGGACAGCAGGCCGGTCAGGTCGGCGAGGTAGCCGCCGTAGGCGAAGTCCGCGAGGTCGTCGGAGGCGTCGTGGATGACGTCGGGGGCCTCACCGCCCTCGAAGGCGGTGAGCAGCTGGTCGTGGACGCTGTCCCAGCTGCCCTGGACGTACTCGACATGGACGTCCGGGTGGGCCGCGTTCCACTCCTTCACCAGTTCCTTGTTGGCGGCGACGGACTCCTCCTGCCAGGCCAGGGACTGGAAGCGCAGGGTGATCCGGCCGCCGGTGTCCGTGCCGCCCGAGGAGCAGCCCGCCAGCAGCAGGAGGAGGGCGAGGAGGACGGTGGCGCTCCGGGTGCGCATCAGCTCTTCACCGCCCCGGCGAGCAGGCCGCCCGTGATCCGGCGCTGGACCACCGCGAAGACGACCAGCGAGGGCAGGGTGGCGAGGAACGCGGCCGCCGCGAGCGGGCCGAGGTCCGCGACCCCCTCCGCGCCGATGAAGTGCGTGAGGACGACGGGCAGCGTCTGTCTCTCCGGCGTCTTCAGCAGCACCAGCGCGAAGAAGAACTCGTTCCACGCGGTGACGAACGCGAACAGGCCCGTCGCCACGATCCCCGGCGCGAGCAGCGGCGCCGTCACCGACACCAGCGTTCTGAGCCGTCCCGCGCCGTCGACCGCCGCGGCCTCCTCCAGTTCGGCCGGGACCGCGCGTACGTATCCGACGAGCATCCACAGCGCGAACGGCAGCGCCCACACGACGTACACCATCACCAGCCCGGGCAGGGAGTCGACCAGCCGCAGGTTCTTCAGCACCAGGAACAGCGGGATGATCACCAGGACGAACGGGAACGCCTGGCTGACCACCACCCACCCGGTCGCGGCCCGGGACAGCAGGGTGCGGCGGCGGGCCATGACGTACGCCATGGGCGTCGCGAGCAGAACGGCGATCACCGCCGCCGCGAGCGCCGCGAGCAGCGAGTTGAGCCCGGCGCGCAGCAGCGGCTGCTCGTCGAAGGCCTGCCGGAAGTTGGCGAGGGTCGGGTCCCTCGGGATCCAGGACGGGTGCGCGCTGCCCAGCTCGCGCGGGGACTTGAACGCGGTGGACAGCAGCCACAGAAGGGGGAAGGCGAGGAAGACCAGATACGCCAGCAGGGCGGCGTACTGGCCCACGCGGGCGCCGGTACGGGTCCTCACGCGTCCTCGCCTCCCCGCAGCCGGCCCACCAGGAAGACGGCGAGCAGCACCGAGATCACCGCGACCATCACGCATCCCATGGCCGCCGCGTAGCCGAACTGGCCGTAGCGGAAGGCTTCTTCGTAGGCGAAGAGCATCGGCAGCCGGGTCTTGCCGCCGGGGCCGCCGTTCGTCAGCACATAGACCAGGGCGAAGGAGTTGAAGTTCCAGATGAGGTTGAGCGCGGTGATGGCGAGCGCGATCGGTCTGAGGGCGGGCCAGGTGACCGTGCGGAACCGGCGCCAGGCGCCCGCGCCGTCCACCGCCGCCGCCTCGTGCAGTTCGCGCGGGGTGTTCTGGAGCCCGGCGAGCAGGGCGACCGTCGTCTGCGGCATCCCGGCCCACACACCGACGACGATCACGGCGGGCAGGGCACTGGCCAGGCCGCCGAGCCAGTCCCGGCCGTCGCCGAGGCCGAGGTCGCGCAGGGTCTCGTTGAGGACGCCCGCGTCCGGGTTGTAGACCAGCCGCCACATGATGCCGACCACGACCTCGGGCATGGCCCACGGGACGATGGCGAGGGCACGGGCCAGCGGGCGCAGCCGTAACTGCTGGTTCAGCAGGAGGGCCAGGCCGAGCGCCAGCAGGAACTGCAGCACGGTCACCCCGACGGCCCACACCAGTCCGATCCGGAACGACTCCCAGAACAGCGTGTCGTGCAGCAGGTCCCGGAAGTTGAGGGCGCCGGTCCACTTCGTGGGCGCGGTCCGGCCCGACTGGGCGTCCGTGAAGGCCAGCAGGATGCCGTACAGCAGGGGCCCGACGCTCAGGACGAGGATGGGGATCAGGGCCGGCAGGACGAGGAACCAGGCGCCGCGGTCGGGGGCGCGCCGCGGCGACCGCCCGGCCTCCACTACCAATGTCACTGAATCAGCCCCTTTGCGCGACTCGGTTGGCGTGTTCATGCTCGTGAAGGCGTGGTGTTCCGTCAAGGGACCGCGCACACGGCTCCACCTGTGGGAATGCGAGACTGGCCAGCACCGGACAGGACACGGAGGCGGACGATGGACGAGGCACGGGCGCGGGACGTACTGGCCGCGGCGGGGGTGCTGCCCGGGACGGCCGGGGACGCTCGGCTGCTCGCCCTGGGCGAGAACGCGGTGTTCGCCACCGGTGACCTGGTCGTCAAGGTGGGGCGCGACGCCGAACTGCTGGACCGGGCACGGCGGGAGCTGGCCGTCGCGGCCTGGCTGGCCGAGGTGGACGTGCCGGCGGTACGGGCGGCCGAGCCGAAGGCCCTGCTGACCGAGGGGCACCCGGTGACCGTGTGGCACCGCCTGCCCGATCCCGTACGGCCCGCCGAGCCGCGGGATCTGGCCGAACTGCTGCGGATCGTGCACGCGCTGCCGTCCCCGTCCTTCGCCCTTCCGCCCCGCGAACTGCTGGGCGGTGTGGAACGCTGGCTGCGGCTCGCGGGCGACGCGATCGACCCGGCGGACGCGGCGTATCTGCGTGAGCGGCGGGACGGGTTCGCGGGAGCCGCGGCCGCGCTGACGCCCCATCTGCGGCCGGGGCCCATCCATGGCGACGCGCTGCCCCGCAATGTCCACATCGGCCCCGAGGGCCCCGTGCTGGTGGACCTGGAGACCGTCTCGGCCGATCTGCGCGAGCACGACCTGGTGGTCATGGCCCTCTCCCGCGACCGCTACGGCCTCGCCGCCGAGGCCTACGACTCCTTCACGGACACCTACGGGTGGGACGTGCGCGAGTGGGAGGGCTGCCCGGTGCTGCGCGGCGCCCGCGAGACGGCCAGCTGCGCGTGGGTGGCACAGCACGCCCCGGCCAACCCCGGGGCGCTGGCGGAGTTCCGCCGCCGGGTGGCGTCACTGCGGGACGGGGACGAGACGGTGCGCTGGTACCCGTTCTGAGTGCCTGGCGTCCGGGGCTTGTCGTTGTCTAGGGCGTCGTCTGCTTGCCGGTGTCCCGGTTCTGGATGCCGCGCGCCGCACGACGCAGTTCGGCCAGCACCGTGCGCACGGCCGACCGGGCCGTGCGTTCCGGGCGGTACAGCGCGTCGATGTGCCGTCTGGCCTGAACCCCGCTGAGCGGTCTGAGGGCCAGTGCGGGATGCGGGCGCATCGTCCAGCGGGGCATGAGGGCGATACCGCCGCCGGCCGCGACGGCCTCGGCGACCACCGCGAACTCGTTGACGCGGTGGGCCAGATGGAGTCGGCGCCCCGCCGCGGCGGAGATGGCCTCGATGACCGCCAGGACCGGGTAGCCGTCGTGCACGGTGATCCACGGCTCGTCGGCCACGTCGCGCGGGGTCACCCGGCGCTTGGCGGTGAGCGGATGTCCGGCGGGCATCGCCACGTCGAGCGGCTCGTGCAGCAGCGCGGTCACGTGCACGGTGCGCGGCCACGGCGGGGCGTGGTCGAGGCGGTGGGCGAGCACGAGGTCGTACTCGCGGGTGAGCGGGGGGAAGTCCTGCTGCGGAACGTCCTCGTCGGCCAGTGAGAGCGCGGGTCCGCCGGGTCCGGCCAGGGCCCGCAGCAGCAGCGGGAAGAACGCGGCGCCCGCGCTGTGGAACGCGGCCACCGACACCTCGCCGTCCGGTCTGGCGACGAAATCGTCCACGGCGTGCCGGGCCCGCGCCAGCGCCGTCTCCACCTCGACGGCCGCGCCCGCCAGGGCCTGCCCGGCGTCGGTGAGCACCAGCCGGCGCCCGTGCCGCTCGGTGAGCGGCACGGGGACCGAACGCTGTAGCAGCCGCAGCTGCTGCGAGATCGCCGACGGCGTCACCAGCAACGCCTCGGCGACCGCGGTGACACTGCCCAGCTCGCCCAGCTCACGCAGGATCCGCAACTGCCGTTCGTCCATGCCCGCAGCCTAAGGGCACGATGAAGGGAAACTAAAAGATCATTTAAGGAAGTGGCCCTGGGCTACAGGGTCACCGGTGGTGCACGGTGGTCGGGTGTCCGACGCCCGCCGTACCGACGCGGTACTCCTCCTGGTCGCGCTCGTCTGGGGTTCCAGCTATCTGTCCGCCCAGACGGCCACCACAGCCCTGCCCGTCGTGACGGTCCTGCTGGCGCGGTACGCGCTCTCCGCGCCGGCCTGTCTCGGCCTCGTGGCCGCCCGCCGCCGCGGGTCCCGCGGGTGGACCCGCGAGGAGGTGCGGGCCGGTGTGCCGCTGGGTGTGACCCAGGCCGCGGTCCTGGTCGTGGAGACGTACGGCGTCGCCCACACCACCGCCGCCAACGCGGGCCTGATCATCAGTCTGACCATCGTGCTCACCCCGCTGCTCGACCGCTCCGCTCACCCCGGTGGCCTGCCGCCCGCCTTCTTCGCCGCCGCCGGCGTGTGCGTCCTCGCCGTCGGCCTGCTGATGTCCGGCAACGGCTTCCACGCCCCCCGGTCCGGTGACCTGCTGATGCTCGCCGCCGCCGGCATCCGGGCGGTCCACGTCTGTCTCGTGGGCCGGCTCACCACGGGCCGCACGATCCGCCCGCCGCACCTGACGGCGCTCCAGACGCTGGTGGGTACGGGGCTGTTCCTCCCCCCGGCCCTGACCGGCCTGCCGGACCTGGTCCGCGCGAGTGCCGCCACCTGGACGCAGCTGCTGTACCTCGCCCTGTTCTGCAGCGTGTTCGCCTTCCTCGCGCAGACCTGGGCGGTCCAGCGCACGTCGGCCAGCCGGGCCAGCCTGCTGCTCGGCACGGAGCCGGTCTGGGCGGCGACCGTGGGCGTCGCCCTGGGCGGCGAACACCTCACCGCGCTCACCGGCCTCGGCGCGGCCCTCATGGTCGCCGGGACCTACTGGGGCCAAGCGGTGGAACGCGCCCACCGCGCAGGCCGCTCCGCCACGACACCACCCCCGGCACACGACACGGAAAGGGACTCGAGCACCGCATGCCTGACCACGACACCTACCAGCACCTGATCTCCCTCCTCGACGCCTCCCGCGTCGACTACCGCCTCATCGACCACGAACCCGAGGGCGCCACCGAGGCCGTGTGCGCCCTGCGCGGACACCCCGCGTCCGAGGCCGCGAAGTGCATCGTCCTGCGGGTCAAGGTCGACCGCCGCACCACCCGTCACGTCCTGGCGGTCGTCCCCGGTGACCGGCGGGTCGACCTGGACGCCGTGCGCGAGCTGTTCGGGGCCCGTTACGCCGGCTTCAGCGACGCCGAGACCGCCGAGCGGCTGGCCCGCTCGGTTCCCGGCACGGTCCTGCCCTTCAGCTTCGACCCCGACCTCGAAGTCGTCGCCGACCCGAACGTCGTGGCCCGGCCTCAGCTGTACTTCAACGCCGCCCGCCTGGACCGCTCCCTGGTCGTCTCCGGCACCGACTACGCCAGGCTCGCCCGCCCACGGGTGGCCCGCATCGCGGGCCCGGCCGCGGCCTAGGGCCGGTGGTCCGCCGGGCGTGACCGCCTCACACCCGGTCGTCCGCCAACTCCCGCATCGGCCACCTGCCGTCCACCACCGCCTCCGCGTCGCCCTTGCCGCGCAGGAAGTTCTGGAAGTCCGCCGCCCAGGCCGCGTACCACTCGATCTGGCGCTGGTGCAGCAGGGCCGGGCCGAGGGCGGCGATCTTCGGGTGGCGGTCGGCTATCGCGGAGGCCAGGCGGGCCGCGGCGAGGGCGTCGGCGGTGGCGTCGTGGGCGGAGTCGAGGACGACGCCGTACTCGGCGCAGACCGCTTCGAGGTTGCGTTTGCCGCGGCGGTAGCGGTCGACCTGGCGGTCGATGGTGTACGGGTCGATGACCGGGGCGGGGTCGAGGCCGCCGAGGCGGTCGGAGAGCGACGGCAGGCCGTGGCGCCGCAGTTCGGCGGAGAGCAGGGTGAGGTCGAAGGCCGCGTTGTAGGCGACGACCGGCACGCCCGTCTTCCAGTACCCGGTGAGGACGTCCGCGATGGTGTCCGCGACCCGGTCGGCCGGCGCTCCCTCGGCCGCCGCGCGTTCGTTGCTGATGCCGTGCACCGCCACCGCGTCGGCCGGGATCTCCACGCCCGGGTCGGCCAGCCACTCCCGGCGGCCTATGGGCTGCCCGGCCCTGACCTCGATCACGGCCCCCGTGACGATGCGCGCCTCGCGCGGATCCGTCCCGGTCGTCTCCAGGTCGAAGCCGATCAGCAGCTCCCGGTGCCAGCCCATGGGCGGCCCCCCTTCTTGGTGGTGCGTTCCCCCGGTGATCTCTCAGTGGCTCCACCCTCGCACGCGCCACTGACAATCCGAGGTCCGCTTTCCGCTTGCGGCCGGGGACAGTTCAGGACACCGGCCGCGAATCCGCCCAAGCCAGCTCGAATTCCTCGCGGTATGTCGCGAAGAGTCCGCCTTCACCCACGTCGTCCGACTTGACCACCCGGCTGCCGTTGCGCAGCACCAGCACCGGCGACTCCATCCCGCGCGCACCGCGCAGATAGGACTGCACCACGGCGATGCCGTCGGCGCCGTCCCCGTCGACGAGGTAGGCGGTGAAGCGCGGCGTCTCGTCGTAGACCTGAATGGCGAAGGCGTCCGGGTCCCGCAGCCGGGACCGCACCCGGCGCATGTGCAGGATGTTCATCTCGACGGAGCGGCTCAGTTCGCCCCGTTTCATCCCCAGTTCCCGCTCGCGCCGCTTCACGGCGCTGGAGGCGGGGTTGAGGAAGAGCAGCCGGACCCGGCAGCCGGACTCGGCCAGCCGCACCAGCCGCCGCCCGGAGAAGTTCTGCACGAGCAGGTTGAGGCCGATGCCGGTGGCGTCGAGCCGGCGGGCGCCGCCGAAGAGGTCCTCGGCCGGGAACTGGCGCATCAGCCGCACCCGGTCGGGGTGGACGGCGACCACGTCCGCGTACCGGTCGCCCACCAGGCTCTCGACCGCGTCGACGGGCAGCCGCCGCGCGGACGGCACGTCGCCGCCCGCGCCGAGCATCTCCAGCAGCCGGGCGGAGGCCCGCTCGGCCTGGTTCAGGACGGCCTCGGACAGGGCCCGGTTGCGGGAGACGACGTTGCGGGTGACCTCGAGCTCGTCCAGGGCGAGTTCGACGTCCCGGCGCTCGTCGAAGTACGGCTCGAAGCACGGCCAGTGCTGCACCATCAGCTCGCGCAGCTGGGGCAGGGTGAGGAAGCTGAGGACGTTGTCGTCGGCCGGGTCGAGCAGATAGCCCTTGCGGCGGCTGACCTCGCGCACGGCGACCGCGCGCTGCACCCATTCCTGTCCGGCCGGGCCGGCCGCGGCGACCACCCAGTCGTCGCCGTGGACGGGTTCGTAGATGGGCCGCAGCACGGCGGCCACGACCGCGCGCAGCCGCTGTTCGACGAGGTTCAGCCAGATGTAGGCCCGCCCGGCCCGCTGGGCGCGAGTGCGCACCTCGAGCCAGGCGTCGGCGTCCCAGTCCAGTTCCGGCCCGATGGAACCCGTCGCGTCCATCGGCCGCGCCAGGGACACCGCGCCGGGCGGGACGTCCGTGGAGTTCCCCTCGTGACCCTCGTCACCAGGGGGCAGCTCCAGCCCTCCCGAGCCCACCCGTGCACCGCCTTCCGCTCCCCCGAGCTCTCCCCGTGCCAACGATCAAGGAAGAGTACTCCGCAAGCGGTCGGCGGTGCAGCCGGATGGACAGGTCGTTTCTCAACTGCGCGGCCGCCAGTGGCCGTTCTGCCACGCGAGCTCGTCCGGAGTGAGCGGATTCATAGCCGTGACGTCGCGCGGGGCGATGGCGAATCCCTGCCAGTGGATCGGCATGGGCTGCTGGTCCTCGTCCCGGGCGATGTGGTGGAAACCCACGTTCATCCAGACGATGGGGTGCGTCAGGGTCTGGCCGTTGACCCACTTGTCGACCGACTTGCCCGCGCCGGCGGGGCAGTTGCCCGGGTTGTTGCTGGCGTACTGCTCGCACTTGTTGTACTCGGTGAAGTACACGTCGTGCTTGGTGAAGCTGCGGCCCGGGTACTTGGTGGTCGGTCCCGGCACGATCTCGTACGAGCGCGCGTGCCCGTCCTTGTTCTTGCCGGTCGCGCTGACCATCCGCCACCAGCGGTAGGTCTTGGCGTCGCCCGCGAGTTCCTTGGTGACCTTGGTGCGGGTGGTCTTCGCGGTCGGAGCCTCCTGGCCGTGCGCGGGCGCGGTGACCGCCGAGTCGTACTGCTCGACCTTCCCCTTGGAGGAGCCGTCGAGGCCGAAGTCGAGCCGCCAGAAGACGTTGTGGGTGTGGCTGGTGGCGTAGGCCTTGGCGCCCTTGCCGAGGGGCCAGCCGCGGCCGTCGCCGGCGTCGTAGTCCTCGTAGGAGAGGCTGCCGGTGGCGCCGACGTTCATGTTGACCGTGCCGTCGTCCTGGAAGCGCCACTCGGTCATGTACTCGTACCAGCCGACCTGGTTGACCGTGTACACGAGCAGGTCCTTGCCCTGGGCCTGGAAGACCTTGTTCGCGGTGTCGCCCTGCATGCGGTAGGCGTGGCCGCGGGAACGGGTGGTGGTGCACAGGCCGTTGACGTTCGGGTGCTGCGGGTCCCAGGCGTCGGGGACCTTGACGGACTTGATGGTGCCGCCGGGGCACTCGCCCGGCGCCAGGTTCACCAGGCCCTGGGCGAAGCCGAAGCCGGTCAGGTCGTCGTACTCGACGCTGCCGTCGTCGTAGGGGACGTCGATCTGGGCGAGCCGGGCGCTGTTGAGGACCTTGATCGGCTTGGTCTCGCCCTTGGGCTGGTAGGAGACGTTCTCCAGGACGAGGCCGGCCTTGCTGTCGTAACGCCAGCACATGCTCCAGGTGGTGCCGCTGGAGAGCTTCTGCTCGATCTTGTAGGCGGCGCTGCACTGGGCGGCCGCCGCCGGGGCGGCCTTCGGCTGGGCGACGGCCGGTCCCGCCCCGGCCGTCGCACCGGCGGCCAGCGCGGCCACGGTCACGCCGACGGCCGCCCGCTTACGGGCACGGCTGATTCTTTTGACGCGCATGAAGAAGTGACTCCCTTGCAGGAGGAGCAAGTCGGAAAAGTGAACGGACTGGTGTCCGGAGGGCGGCTCAGCGGCGGTCGAGCTTGGCGACCTTGCGGGCGCTCAGGTCGATGATCAGCGACCTGGCGTCGATCCACGGGCCGTTCTTGACCTTCGGGAACAGCCGCACGCAGCGGTGTTCGCCGCACTTGTCGAGCGCGGCGGGCTGGGCGCCCGGAGTGGCCCGGTAGACCGCGCCGTTGAACAGCAGCTGGTCCGGGGAGGTGAGTTCATGCCCGGTGGCGTCCTTGTAGTCCGCCTTCAGGCCCGCGCCCAGCGGGTCGGCGAGCAGGAGCTTGGCCGCCTCCACGTTCTCGGCCCGGCTCAGCGGCGGCTGGACGCCGTGCTGGGAGCCGGTCTGCTCCACCTTGCCGGTCTCGAGGTTGACCGTCTTGGTGATCAGAGCGTCGTTCTTGTAGTCGTAGAACGTCACATCGGCCCGGCGCGGTGCGTTCGGGTCGTCCAGCTGGTCCGCCTCCGGGTCGGCGAGGTCCACCGTGAGGCGCTGCGGCCCGCGGCCCCCGTCGACGTTCTTGCCCGCGCTGAGCAGCTGCCCGCTCGCGGCGATCTTCCCGGCCTGCTGGATCTCGTCGTCGGTCAGCGGGTCACCGCCGGTGCCCTTCTTGCCCTCGGCCGGGGCCTGCTGGACGACGCCCGGCTGGGCGGCGCCGTTCGCCTGGCCCTGGCCCGACTGCTGGGCGGACCGAGTGCCGCTGCCGTTCGTCCCTCCCGACTCGTCCGCCCCCGCCGTGCCCGGCAGGGTGATTCCGACCATCACGGCGGTCCCGGCCACCGCGATCGCCGTGCCGGCCACCACCTTGCCCAGATGGCGGCGCACTATCTCGCGCACATCTTCCCCCTACTCCCCCTGGTCCACGGGAGTACGTCTTTGCCCCACTGTTTCGGCATACGGGCTCACTCACGTCGCTGTATGCACTGGTCGCCCGATAAGAGGGACGTAAGTCATAGGTGGTTCCATCACTTTCCGGGAGACTCGGAGGCCAAGGCAGTCCCGGCCGCGCGGCACACCTGGGAGAGTCGTATCCATGCAGGTCTGGCCTGGAGAGGCGTATCCGCTCGGCGCCACGTACGACGGCGCCGGGACCAACTTCGCGGTCTTCACCGAAACCGCGGACCGAGTAGAGCTGTGTCTGCTGCACGACGACGGCTCGGAGACGGCGGTGGAACTGCGGGAGAGCGACGCGTTCGTGCGGCACGCGTACCTGCCGGGCGTGATGCCCGGGCAGCGGTACGGGTTCCGGGTGCACGGACCGTACGACCCCGCGCGCGGGCTGCGCTGCAATTCGGCGAAGCTGCTGCTGGACCCGTACGCGAAGGCGGTCAGCGGCTCGGTCCGGTGGGGCGAGGAGGTGTACGGCTACCACTTCGGCTCGCCCGACAGCCGCAACGACCTGGACTCGGCGCCGCACACCATGACGTCGGTGGTGGTCAACCCGTACTTCGACTGGGGCGACGACCGGCGGCCGCGCACCGAGTACCACCACACGGTGATCTACGAGGCCCATGTGAAGGGCCTCACCATGCGCCATCCCGGTCTGCCCGAGGAGCTGCGCGGCACGTACGCGGCACTCGCGCACCCGGCGGTCATCGAGCACCTGACAGAGCTCGGGGTGACGGCCCTGGAGCTGATGCCCGTACACCAGTTCGTCAACGACCACCGTCTGGTCGACATGGGCCTCAACAACTACTGGGGCTACAACACCATCGGCTTCTTCGCCCCGCACAACGCGTACGCCTCCTGGGGCGACCGCGGTCAGCAGGTCCTGGAGTTCAAGTCGGCGGTCCGGGCGCTGCACGAGGCCGGGATCGAGGTCATCCTGGACGTGGTCTACAACCACACCGCGGAAGGCAACCACCTCGGCCCGACGCTGTCCTTCCGGGGCATCGACAACCCCTCGTACTACCGCCTGACGGACGACCCCCGCTACTACATGGACACCACGGGCACCGGGAACTCCCTGCTCATGCGGTCCCCGCACGTGCTCCAGCTCATCATGGACTCGCTGCGGTACTGGGTCTCCGAGATGCACGTGGACGGGTTCCGCTTCGACCTGGCGGCGACGCTGGCACGGCAGTTCCACGAGGTGGACCGGCTGTCGTCGTTCTTCGACCTGGTGCAGCAGGATCCCGTGGTCTCCCAGGTGAAGCTGATCGCCGAGCCGTGGGACGTGGGCGAGGGCGGCTACCAGGTGGGGAACTTCCCGCCGCTGTGGACGGAGTGGAACGGCAAGTATCGCGACACGGTCCGCGACCTGTGGCGGGGCGAACCGCGGGCGCTCGCGGAGTTCGCCTCCCGGCTGACCGGCTCCTCGGACCTCTACCAGGACGACGGGCGGCGCCCGCTGGCCTCGATCAACTTCGTGACCTGCCACGACGGGTTCACCCTGCACGACCTGGTCTCCTACAACCACAAGCACAACCGTGCCAACGGCGAGGACAACCGGGACGGCGAGGGCCACAACCGGTCCTGGAACTGCGGGGCGGAGGGCGAGAGCGACGATCCGGAGGTGCTGGCGCTGCGCGGGCGGCAGATGCGGAACTTCATCGCGACGCTGATGCTGTCCCAGGGCGTGCCCATGATCAGCCACGGCGACGAGTTCGCGCGCACCCAGCGCGGCAACAACAACGCCTACTGCCAGGACAACGAGCTGTCCTGGCTGGAGTGGCCCGAGGCCGGGACGAACGCCGCCGAGCTGCGGGAATTCACGCGCGCGCTGGTGTGGCTGCGCAAGGAGCACCCGGTCTTCCGCCGGCGGCGCTTCTTCCACGGGCGTCCGGTGGAGGGCACCCACGACGACCTGTCCGACATCGCCTGGTTCACCCCGGACGGCCGGGAGATGACCCAGCGGGACTGGGACTCGGCGCGGGCCTCGGCGCTGACCGCGTTCCTCAACGGCAACGCGATCTCCGAGCCCGGCGCGCGGGGGGAGCGCATCTCCGACGACTCCTTCCTGCTCATGTTCAACGCCTCGCCCGAGCCGCTGGAGTTCGTGGTGCCGGTCAACCACGGACGGCAGTGGCAGGTGGTGGTCGACACGGCCCGCACGGACGGGGCGCCCCCGGGCACGGACGCCAAGATCCAGGCCGGCGACCGGCTCACCCTGCCGGACCGCAGCATGACGGTGCTGCAACGGCCCGCCTAGGGCGGTGTCCACGAGTCCCCCGGCCTCTTCAGGGGCGGGGCCGGGGGTGGGGCAGGGGCAGGAACGATGACACTAAAGGCGGCGGGTTGGGTACGTAGGTCTCCATGACATCCGATCGACCCGACCCGGCGGTGCCGACGGCCACCTACCGGCTTCAGCTGCAGCCCGAGTTCCCCTTCGCGGCCGCGGCGGCGGCCGTTCCGTACCTGGCGTCGCTCGGCGTCTCGCACCTGCACCTGTCCCCCGTCCTGGAGGCCGTCCCGGGCTCCGCGCACGGGTACGACGTCGTGGACCCCGCGCGCGTGCGCGAGGAACTGGGCGGCGAGGAGGGTCTGCGGGCGCTGGCGGCGACCGCGCGCGGACACGGCCTCGGCCTCGTCGTGGACATCGTGCCGAACCACATGGCCATGGTTCCGCGTCACAACCGCGCGCTGTGGGAGGTACTGCGGGAGGGACCGAAATCGCCGTACGCGCGCTGGTTCGACATCGACTGGGACGCGCAGGGCGGGCAGGTGCTGCTGCCGCTGCTCGGGCGTCCGGTCGGTGAGGAACTGGGCCATCTGGTGGTCGACGGCGACGTCCTGCGCTACCACGACCACGCCTTCCCGCTCCGCGAGGGCACCGAGGATCTGCCGCTGCCCCGGCTGCTGGACGCGCAGTGGTACCGGCCGGTGTGGTGGCGGCTGGCCCGGACCGAGCTCAACTACCGGCGCTTCTTCAGCATCTCGGAGCTGATCGGGGTGCGGGTGGAGGACCCGGAGGTGTTCGACGCCACGCACGGCAAGATCCTCCAGCTGCTGCACGAGGGCGTGGTCGACGGGCTGCGGATCGACCACCCGGACGGCCTCGCCGACCCCGACGGCTATCTCCGGCGGCTGCACGAGGCGACCGGCGGGCGCTGGACGGTCGTCGAGAAGATCCTCTCCGACGGGGAGCACCTGCCGGCCTCCTGGCCCGTGGCGGGCACCACCGGCTACGACGCCCTCAGGCACATCGACGGCCTGTTCACGGATCCGGCCGGGGCGGCTGAGCTGGCCGAGCTGTACCGGCGGTCCGCGGCCCCGCAGACGGACCGGGGCGGCAACTGGGCGGCCACGGCCCGGCGGGCGGCGTACAAGGTGCTCACGCACGAGCTGGCCGCCGAGACGGACCGGCTGACCCGGGTGGCGAGCCGGCTGTGCTCGGGCTCGGCGGACCCGGCGCTGCGCGACCGTGCTCCCTGGGCGCTGCGCACCGCGCTGGAGGAACTGCTGGTGCGGCTGCGGGTGTACCGGCCGTACGCCTCCGGGGACGCGGCCGATGTCGTCACCGAGGATGCCGCCGAGGAGGCCCGGCGGGCCTTCGTCGTGCCCGAGGAGGGCGAGGTGGTCGACGTGGTGCGCGGGCTGCTGCTCGGGCCGGCCGGTGTGGATCCGGTGCTCGCGGAGTTCCGCGCGCGGTTCGCGCAGACCGCGTCGGCGCTGCGCGCGAAGTCCGTTGAGGACACCGCGTTCTACCGGTACGTGCCGCTGCTGTCGGCGACCGAGGTGGGCGGCGAGCCGGGCAGCCCTGGCGTGTCCCCGGAGGACTTCCACGCGTACTGCGCGCGCGTGCAGCGCGACTGGCCGGCCACCGGGACCGTGGTGTCGACGCACGACACCAAGCGCAGCGCCGATGTGCGCGCGGCGCTGGCCGTGCTCACCGAGTGCCCGCGGCGCTGGGCGGGTCTGCTCGCGGAGCTCACCCCGGAGGGGGGCGCGGCCGTACCGGACGGACAACTGGCCTGGGCGGCCTGGCAGACGGTGTTCGGGCTCGGCCCGGCGGACACCGGACGGGTCCAGCAGGCCTTGCTGAAGCACGCCCGGGAGGCCGGGCTCTACACCAGCTGGACGGAGCAGGAGCCGCCGTACGAGGAGGCGGTGGCCGCGTTCGTGGCGGCCGGGCCGTGCGGGGCGCCCGGTGAGCTCGTGGCCGCCTTCCGGGACTCCCTCCAGGGGCACATCCGAGCCAATGTCCTGGGGACGGCCCTGGTCCATCTGACGATGCCGGGTGTGCCGGACCTCTACCAGGGCACGGAGGACGAGTACCGGGCGCTGGTGGACCCGGACAACCGGCGGCCGGTGCGGTTTCCGCCGGAGGCCGCCGTGGCGGACGGGGACAAGGGCACGCTGACGGCGGCTGCACTGCGGCTGCGCGCGCGGCGGCCGGACGTCTTCGGCGCCGGGGCGGGGTACGCGCCGCTGCCCGCGGAGGGCACGGCCGCGGACCACTGCCTGGCCTTCACGCGCTCCGGTCAGGTGGTCACCGCCGTCACCCGGCTCCCGCTGCGGCTGGCCGAGGCGGGCGGCTGGGGCGACACCCGGCTGCCGCTGCCGCCGGGCCGGTGGGCCGACGCGCTGGATCCGGGGCGGGAGTTCGAGGGGCACGCGCGCGTGGCGGACCTGTTCGCGCCGCTGCCGGTGGCGTTGCTGGAACGCGTCGGGGAGGGCTGAGCCGCGCCGCTCAGCGGGTCCGGGCCCCCGGGTCCGGCCACGCCTCGCGCAGGAGGGTGACGAAGGCCTCGGCGGCGCCGGTGGGGGGCACGCGCGCGTAGGCGGTCAGGGTGCGCCTCCAGGGCGGGTCGGGGGTGAGGAGCACGCAGTCCTCGCCGACGGCGCCGCGCACGATGTGGGACGGTGCCGCGCACACCCCGACCCCGGCGGCGGCCATACGGACCGCGGTCGAGGTGTGCTCGGTGCACACGGCGGTGCGCGGCCGGAACCCGGCCTGCCCGCAGGCCCGGTCCAGGAAGCGCTCGCCGTGTACGACGGGCTCCATGGCGCAGCGCACCCAGGCGCGGTCCGCCAGTTCCGGCAGCGTCACCTTCGTACGGCCCGCGAGGCGGTCGTCGAAGGGCACCACGAGGACGATCTCCTCCTCGCCCACCGGCACGGCGGTGCCGGCCCAGCCGGTGGGCTCCGGGCCGACGGCGAGGTCGGCGGCGCCGCGCTCCACCGCCTCCCGCAGGGCCTCGGAGGTGGCGTACTCGTGCAGGTGGAGCAGGACGCGGGGGTGGGCGGCGTGCCAGCGGGCGAAGACGTCGGGGAG
The DNA here is from genome assembly GCF_053611185.1 of Streptomyces sp. NPDC054834. Lineage (NCBI taxonomy): Bacteria > Bacillati > Actinomycetota > Actinomycetes > Kitasatosporales > Streptomycetaceae > Streptomyces > Streptomyces sp. NPDC054834. The sequence goes on from NZ_JBSGZV010000034.1 coordinate 103,313, forward strand.
GACGCCCACCGCGACCGAGTGCAGGGCCGCGACGTGCAGTTCGCCGCCCTCGGCGCCGGCGGCGGCGCGGGCGGCGCGGCGGGCCTGGACGGCGCTGCGGACGGCGAGTTCGGCGTGCGGCAGGAAGGCGCGGCCCATCGGGGTGAGGCGCACCCCGCGCGGCAGACGCTCCAGGAGGGCACCGCCGACCGACCTCTCCAGGGCCTTGATCTGGTGCGAGAGCGCGGGCTGGGTCACGTGCAGGACCTCCGCCGCGCGCGTGAAGGACGCCTCTTCGACGACCGTCAGAAAGTACTCCATCTGCCGCAGACTCATGTCATAAGCATCCTGCATGGATTCGACAAGAACATTGCCTTGGACGCATGGCGGGCAGCGGACCGAGGGTGGAGTCCATGAACACACCGGACGTGATCGTCGTCGGCGGCGGCACCGGCGGGTACAGCACCGCACTGCGCGCCGCCGCTCTGGGGCTGGACGTCGTCCTCGTCGAACGCGACAAGGTCGGCGGGACCTGTCTGCACCGCGGCTGCATCCCGAGCAAGGCGATGCTGCACGCCGCCGAACTCGTGGACGGCATCGCCGAGGCCCGCGAGCGCTGGGGCGTCAAGGCCACGCTGGACGCCGTCGACTGGCCCGCGCTCGTCGCCACGCGGGACGACATCGTGGCCCGCAACCACCGGGGCGTGGAGGCTCACCTCGCGCACGCGGGCGTGCGGGTGGTGCGGGGCAGCGCACGGCTCACGGGGGCCCGCACGGTGCGTGTGGCGGGCGGGACGGGGCCCGGGACGGGCGACTTCACCGCGCGCCGGGGGATCGTCCTCGCGACCGGCTCGCGACCGCGCACGCTCCCGGGGCTCGAACCCGACGGCCGGCGTGTGGTGACGAGCGACGACGCGCTGTTCGCCCCCGGGCTCCCGGCGTCCGTGCTGGTGCTGGGCGGCGGTGCGATCGGCGTGGAGTACGCCTCCTTCCACCGCTCGATGGGTGCCGAGGTGACCCTGGTGGAGGCGGCCGACCGGATCGTGCCGCTCGAGGACGCCGATGTCGGCCGGCATCTGACGCGGGGTCTGAAGAAGCGCGGCATCGACGTCCGGGCGGGGGCGCGGCTGCTGGACGCGGAGCTGACGGCGGACGGCGTACGCGCGCGTGTGCGCACCGCCCGCGGCGAGACCCGCACGGTGGAGGCGGAGCGGCTCCTGGTGGCCGTCGGCCGCGTACCGGTCACCGACGGCCTCGGCCTGGCCGCCGCGGGCCTGGCGACGGACGAGCGGGGGTTCGTCGCCCCGGCGGACTGGCGACGGCTGGAGACGGCCGTACCGGGCGTGCACGTGGTCGGCGACCTCTTGCCGCCGCCCTCCCCGGGGCTCGCCCACGCGTCGTTCGCGGAGGGCCTGCTGGTGGCCGAGACGCTGGCGGGGCTGCCGTCGCCGCCCGTCGACTACGCGGCGGTGCCCCGGGTCACCTACTCCTCGCCGCAGACCGCGTCCGTGGGCCTGGGCGAGGCGGAGGCACGCGCGCGCGGGCACGAGGTCGAGGTGGGCACGATGCCGCTGACCGCCGTCGCCAAGGGCATGGTGCACGGGCAGGGCGGCATGGTGAAGGTCGTCGCCGAGGCCGGCGGCGGCCAGGTCCTCGGCGTGCACCTGGTGGGCCCGCACGTGTCCGAGATGATCGCCGAGAGCCAGCTGATCGTCGGCTGGGACGCCCAGCCCTCCGACGTTGCCCGGCACATCCATCCGCACCCCACGCTGTCGGAGGCGGGCGGCCGGGGCGTCCGGGCCCCCCCCCCCCCCCCCCCGCCCCACCCCTGAGCGCGGCACGGG